>DOPS01000282.1:0-13330 GCA_003512645.1 Desulfosporosinus sp. | reverse complement strand
GCGAGTAATCGCCCCTACTCTATGTGATGCCCGGTATCCAATGATTATCAGATGAAATAGCTTACTGAAATAAGACGGAGGTGACAGATATGGATAAAAAATTTGGCTTTGGCTGCATGAGGCTGCCACTGATGGATAAGGATGACCAGACATCCTTCGATACCGAAACTTTCAACAGAATGGTGGATACCTTTCTGGAAAAAGGCTTTTCTTACTTTGACACCGCTTATACCTATCATGGCTATCGGGCTGAAGATGCAGTCAGAGAGTCTCTTGTAAAGAGACATCACAGGGACGAATTCAAACTGGCAACAAAACTGCCCATGAGAGACTTTCAGTCTGCGGAGGATATGGAACGAATTTTCAATGAGCAGCTGGAAAAATGCGGTGTTGATTATTTTGATTACTACCTGCTTCATAACATGGGTGTGAACGCCTATAAGAAGGCTTGTGAGTTCGACAGCTTTGGGTTTGGCCTGCGGAAAAAGCAGGAGGGCAAAATCAAAAACTTCGGCATGTCCTTCCATGATACGCCGGAGCTGTTGGACGGGATTCTGGCCGCTCATCCCGAGTTGGACTTTGTTCAGCTGCAGATCAATTATATCGACTGGGAAAACCCCGGAATTCAATCCGGAAGATGCCACGAGGTGGCAAGAAAGCATGGAAAGCCAATCATTGTAATGGAACCCTGCAAGGGCGGCAACCTTGCTCTTGTCCCGGAAGCGGTACAGCTGATGAAGGAATATAATCCGACGGCGTCTGTCCCCTCCTGGGCCATCCGGTTCGCCGCCAGTCAGGAGGGCGTGATGATGGTGCTCAGCGGTATGAATACCATGGAGCAACTGCTCGACAATACTTCCTACATGGCGGACTTCAAGCCCTTGAACAAGGAAGAATACAAGATCCTCGGGCGGGTCATCGATATCATCAATGAAAACACGGCCATTCCCTGCACGACTTGCAGATACTGTGAGAAAGACTGCCCCAAGAACATCGCGATTCCGGATTACTTTGCACTCTATAACGGCGCAAAGCGTGCGGTGACCAGCAATATTTCAAGCCAGTTCGTTTACTATATGAACCTCACTGCCAACCACGGCAAGGCCGGCGACTGCATCGGCTACAAGCAGTGTGAAAGCGCCTGCCCGCAGCATTTGAAGATCACGGAACTATTAAAGGATGTTTCCGCCACATTTGATGTGACACCCGCATTCCCGACGAAGAAATAAGAGGTGAGTTATGAGAATCAGTAAAACAGCAGAAATGAACCACGAGGAATTGTTCCCGAACCACAAATCCACGCTAAAAGTTACCGACCCGGAATTGATCGAGGTGTTCGACAATTTCGCGTTTGACGAAGTGCTTAAGTTTAGCAATCTGGACACTAAAACCAGACTGAAAGTCATTCTTGCTTCCCTCATTGCCATGCAGACCCTGAGCGAATATAAGGTTATGTTGGGCGGTGCGCTGAACGTCGGCGTGCCCCCGGTTGAAGTGAAGGAGATTGTCTATCAGTCCGTGCCGTATGTTGGCATTGCCAAGGCATTTGACTTTATCCATGCCACCAACGAGATTCTGGAGAGTCGGGGCGTAAATAAACCACGTGAATCTACTTGACTTGGAGTTAACTCCAGGTGTTATGATATCGGATGTCAGGAGGTGAAATAGCATGACGATTACAGAAGTAAGCGAAAAATATGATCTTACACAGGATACACTCCGCTATTATGAACGCATCGGACTGATTCCTCATGTTAACCGCAATAAAAGCGGAATCAGGGATTATACGGAAGAAGACTGCAGGTGGGTCGAATTTATCAAATGTATGAGAAATGCAGGTCTTCCGATTGAAGTATTGATTGAGTATGTTGGGCTGTTTCAACAGGGTGATACGACCATCGAGGCCAGAAAAGAACTATTTATCGAACAGCGTAAGCAACTCATATCAAAAATGGCAGACATGCAGAAAACGCTGGAACGTCTGAATTATAAGATTGCAGTATATGAACAGGCAGTCATTCCAAAAGAAAAAGAGCTAAAAAGATCGGAGGATTAACATACGGATATATTGTTCCATATTGAAATTGTAGGTAACACCTTTGGACGTCCACCAAAAGAAGAATGAAAATAAAGGAAAGGAATGAAAATCATGAATACTAATTTTATTTATTCTGCACCAACAAAAGTTTATTTTGGAGAGAATCAGCTTGAAAACCTGGGGAGTGAACTGAAACGGTATGGCAATCGGGTTCTCATGACTTACGGCGGAGGTTCCATCAAAAAGAACAATCTGTACGATAAGATCGTGGCTGAACTGATCAAAGCTGGACTTGAAGTATATGAATTCGGCGGAATCGAACCAAATCCACGTCATACTTCTGTCAATCAGGGGGCTGCTATCTGTAAAGAGAAAAAGATAGATGTTTTATTGGCTGTCGGCGGTGGTTCTACGATTGATGCAACAAAGGCTATTGGAGCCGCAGCTTTTTATGATGGTGACTGCTGGGATCTTGTAACCCATAAAGCCCCTATTACTGCCTGTCTGCCTATAGTGACCGTGCTGACCATTGCGGCAACCGGTTCTGAAATGGACTGTGGCGGTGTAATTTCCAACCTTGAAACCAATGATAAGCTGGGACTTATTCATCCTCTGATGCTTCCAAAGGTATCCTTCTTAGACCCAACCAACACTTATTCCGTTAGTGCTTTTCAGACTGCCTGTGGTGGCGTTGACATTATATCCCATATTATTGATACGGCTTATTTCAGTACACAGGACACCCTGTATATGGTTGATTACTTTATGGAAGGGCTGATTAAGACTGTCATCAAATATGCTCCTGTTGTAATAAAAGAGCCTGACAATTATGAGGCAAGGGCTAACCTGATGTGGGCTTCCTCATGGGCACTGAATGGCTTTATTGGTGCTGGAAAACAGCAGGCTCCAAGCTGCCATATGATGGAACACGAGCTTTCCGCTTTCTATGATATCACGCATGGGTTAGGACTTGCTATTCTGACTCCTAGATGGATGGAGTATATTCTTGATGAGACCACCGCACCAAAGTTCTATCAGTTTGGTGTAAATGTGTTTGGCATTGACAAGGATCTTCCTGCAATGGAAGTCGGCAAAAAGGCAATTGAAATGCTGTCCGATTTCTTCTTTAATACCCTCGGTTTAAAGAGTACATTGACGGAAATTGGCATTGATGATTCCAAATTTGAAAGAATGGCAAAGAAAGCCTGTGGAAACGGAATTATGCCGGGCTTCAAGCCACTGAATCAGCAGGATGTTGAAAATATCTTGAAGATGAGTCTTTAAATCGAAGCAATAAAAGGAATCGTGGACCAATGAAGAAAAGGAGCAATCATTATGTCAAAAGTTTTAATCGCATTTTTTTCAAGAAAAGGTCAGAATTATGTAAGTGGTTCTATTAAGAATCTTCCTGTAGGTAATACAGAAGTTGTTGCAGGTATGATTCGGGAAATAACCAGAGGAGATATGTTCAAGATTGATACCGTAAAGGACTATCCGGTTGATTATACTCAGACAACAAATGTGGCGAAGGATGAATTACGTGCCAAAGCAAGACCAGAGCTTACCGCTCATGTAGTTAATATGGATGAGTACGATACCATTATTTTAGGTTATCCAAACTGGTGGGGAACCATGCCGATGGCAGTATATACTTTTCTGGAAGAATACGACTTCTCCGGAAAGACAATTTTACCATACTGTACCCATGAAGGCAGCGGTTTAAGCGGGTCGGAAAGAGATATCGCAAGAGAGTGTCCGAATGCTACTGTAAAGAGCGGTCTATCCATACATGGCACCCATGCAGGTTCTGCTGAGAAAAGTGTGGAGAGCTGGTTAAAGAATCTGTGAGCTATTGCAGGACAATGTAAAAACATCTTCAGAAAAGTATGAGGTTTCACCTCTTGAACTGACTTTTGACTTGGTATTTGTATTCGCAGTGTCCCAGCTATCATCCCATCTAGTGGGTAATCTCAGCTGGCGTGGAATGGCGGAAACGATAGTACTGCTGATTGCAGTATACGATGTCTGGTCATATACGAGTAATGAGGCCACGTTCATACACGTCGGAAAGACTCAGACTCAATGGATGATGCTGATAGTGATGCTTTTAGGGCTATTCATGAACGCCTCTATTAATCATGCATTTGGAGAAGTCGCGTGGACATTCGTAACTCCGTTTCTGGTAAGTCAGATAGGACTTGGAATACTTGCGAATTTTACTGCTACTAGTAAACTATTCAAAACTCATTTATCGAGAATGCTCGGATGGATTCTTGCTACTGCGCCACTCTGGATAGTAGGTTCGTTTGCGTAATGCGTTTTGAAATTATTAGTGTTAATAAGGTTATGATCTAGTCAAGTACATTTATAAGGTTTACTAATTAGCTTCTCTTTTTGGAGAGGCTTTTTTCTTGTATCAGGCTGTTTAAACTCATCCTTGACAGTAAAACGCCGTCATGAACCGGACTTGGAAAAAGAAGCTTTGCGTGACGGTAAGTTTGTCGTCAAGACGAACACACAGCTACCAGCAGCGGAGGTTGTGCTTTCTATGTTCAGGAACAGTCTGGGCAAAGGCGATCCGGGAGCCTGGCTGGCAGGACAGGGACAGATGCTCGGAATCATGGACTTTTTTCCCCAGGGTTGGGGTTCGCTGGCTTTAACCAGGGGGATTTCGGGAGATTACCTCAGCGGGTTGGGATGGAGCTTGCTCCTGCTTGTCCTGGGCGTCTGCCTTTTTATATTGGCGTTTGATTCCATCAAGGCCAGGGACCTGTGATTACTGGAAGTAGCGAAATATTTTTGCGAAGGATACATAGTCGAAAAGAAAAAAGAACCCTTTATATAAGGCCTTTAAAAACCTTAAGATATCGTACTTTTCGGAAATAATGTGATCATGAAATCGAAGATTCAGTTGAGTTCTTGTTCTAAATTGCGAAAGACATCCGTGTTAAAAAAGTCCGGCAGTGAGATTTCCAAACCATCACACAACTTTTTAATAGTAACGATACCGGGGTTTAGGCTTTCATCATTTAGGATGCTTTTTATAGTCGATTGTGGTACGGCGGCACGATAGCTTAAAGCATTGGGCGTTATATTCCGTTCTTTGCAAAGTACAACGATTCTATTCGCGATCGCTTGTCTTGTATCCAATGAATACACCTCCTAGTGTTTTATCACTAATCAAAGCATACAGAAGATAAATATGCTTTGTTAGTGATATAGCACTAATATATATTTTGTGCAATAATTAGTTATATAACACTAATTATGGAGTGAGGTGTTTTCGCGTGCCTGATTATAAGGAAATGTATTTTCAACTTGCCGCCAAAGTAGCAAATTGTGTTGATATTCTTGTTGAAGCGCAGCAGCAAGGAGAATACGATTATACTGAAGAAGAAACCCCGGTTATTTCACTTAAAAATTCTAGACCAGAAGAGAAGGGTAGTGATCAGCGATGAGGAATACGCAGCGTCAGACTGCCGACAAATATGGCTTTGTCGGCAGTCTGATCCCGGTTCAGCCGGAGGTTGCGTTACGCTGTCTTAAAAGCGACCGGTTAAGCCTGCGGGTCGTAAAGGTCGTCGGTCGTGGTATCTATTACCTTAATGTCCCGTATTCCGGTCAGCGCGCCGCTGGACGTAAGGAATAGATCATTGGCAATAATCGAGTCCATCACAGCCATAACCTCAGCCTGCTGTAGGTCTGCCCTCGGATTGGGGATTGTAATCGCAAACGTTTTGCCGCCGGCGGTTGTGAAAGTTAACGCTCACTCCTTCGCGGTACCCGCTCCGCTCGGTCATATCTCATCCTGCATGCCGCCGCTCGCGTGATCTGCCCTAGCCGGGCAGCTCCCGCTCGCTGAGCCGGCATTTGTGGTCCTGGCAGCCCGCGCTCGGGCAGTCTCCCCTCGTAGCCTCGGGAAGCCGGCCCTCGCTTAGAGCGCGTTTGCCGGTCTTTGCTTAGGTCGTTTCTTTTGCATAAATTATTTTTCATTACGCCTTAATGTCCAATACATTGACAGGATAAGCTGCGGAATATAGCATTATGAAAGTTTGATAGGCTTGTTTTTAAAAAAGAATCATAAAACAACTTTTAATAAGCAGTCCAACCGCCATCAACAGTCAAAACTGTACCGTTAACAAATCTGGAATCATCTGAAGCCAGGAACAGAGCGGCTCCGGCTATTTCTTCCGGTTCACCTAGTCGCGGAATCAGACTCATTCCAGTCCTACATATTGCTGCACCCCGCTGATTAACGTTTCCCATAGTTGCAGTGATATTGGTTTTTATTGGCCCTGGAGCTATGGCATTGCAGCGGATACCTTCTTTTGCATATTGGAAACCTGTATTCTTGGTGAAGCCTACTACTGCATGTTTGGAAGCAGTATAGGCAGCACCAGCTATACTGCCACGAAGTCCCCCTACAGAAGCTATATTGATAATTACCCCAGCGCCTTTAGTCAAAAATATCGGCAACACTTTTCTGGTAGCCCTCATCACTGAAGTAGTATTAACTGCAAATAACCTATCCCATAGTTCATCTGTAACATCCGCAGCCGCAGCCATATTGTCCATTATGCCGGCATTGTTGACTAGGATATCAACTGTGCCATAAGTTTTAATGGTAGTATCAATTAGGTTTTGTATGTCTTCTTCTTTGGTTACATGGGTTAATACTGCCAGAGCAGAGCCACCATTTGCCTCAACCTCAGCTACAGTCGCTTTTGCACCTTCCAAGTCAATGTCAGATACTACCACCTTTGCTCCTTCCTGTTACTATTGCAACTTTTTCCTTAAGGTTCATTATTATTTCTCCTTTAATACTTATTGCTATTACTTTTTCATTGATTTCATACCAGATACTAATCCTCCATCACAAAGTATGTCCGTACCTGTTAAAAATCCATTTCTTTTATCAATACAAGAAGTCAATAGATATGCAACTTCTTCAGCATAGCCAAATCGCTTAATTGCACAACATTTTGTAAATTTATCTCCTTCTTCAGATTCTAATTTTCCCATCGGTGTTTCAATATTTCCTGGAGATACTGATACTACACGGATTCCTTTATCTCCATATAACGCTGCGCATTTCTTTGCATACCAGATTACGAAATTTTTAGATATGGGATAGGCAATACTGGAATGCATATGCTCTGGAAAATGCTTTACTGCGTCTACCATCTTTTTTATAAATTGCTCTTTATCTGTAAAACTTAATTCATAATTCGATACAGGTAGAACCTCATCTGGCAACATATATGCCGAAGTAGATGCAACATCCAGAATACAGGTTCCTTTTCCCGTTTTAGCACTAAAAACCTCATTCACATTAATTGTTCCAAGTGCATTAACTTCCATAATTTTTTGTGCCTCACCCATATGCGGTGATAACCCTGCTGAATGAATGACAGCATCAATTTTTCCAACTTCAGCCGCACGCTCAGCTAATCTGGTAACCGATTCAAAATCTGAAACATCACAAGCAAAAGCTTCTGTCTTAATTCCTTCTGCTTTTAACTCATCAATTGCTGATTGTAATTTTTGAATATTTCTTCCTGAAATAATTATATAATGATCGTTTCCCGCCAGTTTAGCAGCTGCAAATCCCATTCCACTTCCGCCACCAGTGATTACACATACATTTTTCATAATATTTACCCCTCACTTTATCTATAATGTTTAATCATGCACGTTACTTGATACTTAGAGAATAATAAGGTCATAGTCAACTCAATACTTGATTACAACTTTAAATGCTTCTTCTGTTTTACTTGCTGTTTTAATTGCTTCCACAATATCTTTCAGATTGAATTCATGGGTAACAAGCGACTCCAAGTCTAATTTCACGCTTTCCATAATTTCAAACACAGTTGCAACATCTTGAGGATGGTAGCCGCCTGATCCCAATATCTGAGCATCTTTATAAGTTATCAGTGTAAAGTCAATCAGTACTGGTTTATGATGAACGCCTACTACCACCAGCTTGTTACCATACTTTGCCATGTTTTGCCATTGTTCAATGACGACACTTGCGCCAACAGCATCAATGTAAATATCTACATCTGCACATGGCGAAGGGTAGCCAGGAACTTCTCCGAAAACAGCCTTTGCTTTCGTAATGATGTCCTCCTTTGCACTGTTACACACCTCAAAACCAAGATTCTTTACTTTATCCAAGCGGAAATCAGACAGATCTGCAATCATTACTTTCTCAACGCCATAATGTTTCAGGGCAATGGCGGCAGATACTCCGATTGCTCCAGCACCAAACACAATAGCCTTTTGACCAGGTTGTGGATTTGCTTTTCTGGCAGCACAGGTTCCTACTGTAAATGGTTCAATGAGTGCCGCAACTTTGGAAGAAATCTTGTCACTCACAAGATATACGGATTTTCCTAGTTCGCAATTAGGTATTTGAACATATTCAGAGAATCCGCCTACAGTTGCTGCTCTTGATCTATCATTTTTGGCTTCTAAAGGATAAGGATAGACTCTTTGTCCAATTTCAATCCCCTTACATTTTGTCCAACTTCGACAACTTCAGAAATCATTTCGTGGCCAAATTCAAAGCCTTTAAAAATGCGAACAGAATCACCTCCGTGATAATAAGCGTTAATATCCGAGCCGCAAATGCTCGCATACAGATTTCTAACGATTATGTCATTTTCTCCACATACCGGCATTGCAAGTTCATTAATAGTTACGTCTTTAATACCTTTATAAATAGCTGCTTTCATTAAAAAACACCTTCCTTATATTTTTTTGCCTAAATTACTTTTGTGTAATTCATTTGACATTATGATATAAAGTAAATGTTTGTAAAATGTTATACTATTGTTAAAGAAATATTAATATGAAAAATATCTGATGTTGAATCTTGCTAATTCTAATATGATAGGATTGTTTAACATTATTTTAACAACTCAGATCTATAATAGAATAAGATTTCCAAAATCAATAGAGTTTTTAAAGTGATAAACTAATAAGGAGCAGAGTTATGATTAATATTCTCGTTGTCGAAGATGACTTAAAATTGAATCACATCGTATGTGCCTATCTGAACGATAATGGCTATCATGCAATCGGGTGTAAAACTGCTATGGAGGCATTTGACAAAATGATGAACAATATGATAGATCTTATCACTTCGGATATTATGATGCCTCAGATGGACGGATTTGAATTTGCATCATTGGTAAGAGATCAGGATAAAACCATACCGATTTTGTTCATTACTGCCCGTGATGATATATCTGCTAAGCAAAAGGGGTTCCGGATTGGCATTGACGATTATATGGTCAAGCCAATTGATATGGATGAACTGGTGCTGCGGGTAGGTGCTTTGCTGCGCAGAGCCAACATTGCCAATGAAAAGAAGCTGATTATTGGCAGTCTACTGATGAATGCAGATGAAATGACGGCATATCTAGATGAGGAAGAGATTCCGCTTACTGTTAAGGAATTTAATATCCTTTTCAAACTTTTGTCTTATCCCAAACGGACATTTACTCGTCATCAGCTGATGGACGAGTTCTGGGTAATGGACAGCGAAAGCAATCCCCGCACGGTGGACGTTTATATTACCAAGCTGCGGGATAAATTTTCATGTTGCAAGGATTTTGAAATAGTTACGGTTCATGGACTTGGGTATAAGGCAGTGCTAAAATGAGGCGAAAAAAAGAAGATAAACGAATCGATACGAGTTATATATCCTTTAAAGACTTCGCAAGCATACTCCTGGTGCTCATCATTTCCATCGTAGGCGGTCTCTTGATTTACCTTGCCACTGTAAAAGAAAACTTTTGGACTACCTACTCCATAGTTGGCTATTCAATTTTGATGGCCGTGATTTTAACTGTGCTCACTGGCATCATGCGCCATTACTCTTTCAGCCGCCCCATGAGGCGGCTTAGTGAAGCTGCAAGGAAGATTGCAGAAGGAGATTTTTCGGTTCGTGTTGCCCCATTGCGTAAGGACGGAAAAAAAGACTACATTGAAGTGATGTTCGATGACTTTAATAAAATGGCAGAGGAGCTTGCCAGCATCGAAACCTTGAAAAGTGATTACATTGCCAATGTATCTCACGAGATCAAGACGCCCCTTTCTGTCATCCAGAGCTACGCTATGGCGCTGCAGCACGAAACTCTATCACCTGAGGAGCGAAGGGAATATGTCAAAACCGTCGTGACTGCATCGCAGAAGCTGTCTGCGCTGGTCACCAATATCCTGAAGCTGAACAAGCTGGAAAATCAGGAGATCATGCCGGGAGCTGCTCCCTATGACCTAAGTGAGCAGCTGCGCTGCTGTGCCCTTGCTTTTGAGGATTTATGGGAAAACAAAGGCATCACGTTTACAGCCAATTTAGATGAGACAATCGTAATCTATAACGAAAGTATGCTGGAGCTTGTATGGAATAATCTGCTTTCCAACTCCATCAAATTTACCAATCCGGGCGGTTCCATCACATTGACACTGAAAAACGAGGATGGTTTTGCTGTGGTTTCGGTGAAGGACAGTGGCTGCGGTATGGATGAAGCCATAGGAAAACGTGTTTTTGATAAGTTCTATCAGGGAGACACCTCACATTCACAGGAAGGAAACGGGTTGGGGCTTGCCCTTGTTAAGAAAGTCATTGAAATTATCGGCGGCGGGATAACTGTAGACAGCAAAATAGGATATGGAACAACTTTCACTGTTTGCTTGAAAATAGAATAAATCTGTATGCTAAAAAAGCTTTTCTGACTTATTTAAAAAGATATCAGCGTGAGAAACATAATAAATGAAATTCTATTTGATAGTAGAAAGTTCAAGTCTATGGGTGATATTGGTAAACTAATGGAAGAATAAATGGCGTGCCATCGGCACGCCATATCTGTTATATAATTGTCCTGATTCAAAACGTTATGAGTACCATTCATCGGAATACTGTCATCAGCTATGGGTGTAGGTAGAATGCGATCCATAAGGACGCAGTATAAGAAATAATGGGAGTTTAAGGAACAGGCACGAATGTCTAGAATGGGACTTTGGCACTATAAGATAATACAAGGACTAAAAAGGTCATTGACCACCTAGAGTGCAAAAATCTCTCAAAGATATCCCTCTCAATAGCTCAGAACATTCCTAACAGTTGCGTTTTCTACGTTAAAAGGTCCCATCCATTTGGAAATGAATTAACGTTTATATCGCAGTAGTCTCATTGGTTTCTTTGAAGAAAATGCCGAAGTACAGCATATATAATGAAAGTGACAACAATTAGAACTATTATTAACTCGATTTTGTCTGAGTTAAAGCCTGTAAGCCCACTAATAATTCCTATTACAATTGCCCAACCAAATAAAACCGATACTTGCATAAGAATTTGCTTAAGACACCCTTGTTTTGGCGGGTTCCACTCAGGCGGTATCTCGGATTTCATTTGTGTTTCAATGGAAGTGCCATCAATGACACATTCGTACTTAACTCCACCTTTAATAAAATAGATTAATAGCATGCATGTATGTGAGTTGATATTAAATGTAAGTTTATCTCCATTTTCGATTACTGTCCTCTTTAACGATTCTATGATATTGCCATCAAGATTCACATAATATTTTCTAATAAGAGTTCCATGTTTTAGGGTAATCTTGTGTTCGCCGTCTTGGAGCTTAATCATCCATTCTTTTTCGGGCACGACTACACCTGCATTTCCTATTCGAAAAATGAATTATGTAACATATCTTTGCCATCTGAGAATGAAATATGTAAACTGTGCTGACTTCAAATGTAGTTGAAGGAACGGGGACACCAAAAAACACTAAGCTGAGTGTTTATCAGCGGTAGCCATAGAATTACCCGTTTCAGGAGACTACAAAGAATTTTCATTGCAGCATTGAGGAGTGGAGCTTGATATGTACCAAACAGAGTGTAAATGTGTGAAACCAACTAATTATTTAAGACTCGAAGCTGACTTTTCAGCTGACCCAATATGGTGTGACATTTGTAATTGGAATCTTGATTTAATAGCTCTCCCATTATCCATTGAACTAGAGGAAGAGCTGATGCGGTGGACCTTAAAATGGGGAAAATGGATAAACTGGAATACTGACCAATTAGTAACCAATGCGGTCCAACTTGAAAAAGTACACAACGAGTGGGGTTTAAAGCTATTCCACAAGATTAAGAGTGAACTTGGCAATATGTTTTATCTAAAGTTCTCCCCATCTAATTCTGTAGAAGTGTACTTACAACGTGATCAACATGAATCTGACCGTTCCATCACAGAAGTAAACGTCGCAACCCATAGAACATAATCAGACAGTGCTAGGTTCAATCTTGTTATTTATATGTCAGGAGAATTTTTGGGGACACGAACAAAGGATACAAATGAGTTAGCTTATTGTTAAATACATGGGGGTATAGTAATGAACACCAATTTGGTTTTTATAATTTTACGAAACAATAGCTTTATATGCAAAAAAGCTGACCATAATCGTTCGCATGTTTTTAGGTTTGACGACATTGTAAAGATGCCTAATATTCCTTTTTACCATCACATATGGAATGACTCAGCAAAATATATGAAGCTTTACAAACATTTCTATAAGAACGAATTAATGAACAACTCCATAATGTCAGGATTGAAAAAAAGCCATACTTATCTAGCAATTCCTGATGATGCAGTGGAAGTGGACAGGAGGATGGTGCAGGAATTTTTATCGTCTTGTGGCAATAAGATTGTAAATGTTACACCAGAGTGCATGTTAGTGTCACAACAAGATGATACATACGTTGCTGTATCATTCACCTGTAGAATGATTGTGCTTAGTTATATAAAGGCAGGAAATATCGCCCACCAACAATATCTTGAAAGCAATAATTACTCGCTTGATGAACTGAAGAGCCAAATAAGTAAGCTGCTAAATAACCGAGAATTCGGAAAGCTGCCAGTTTATTTAAACGGTGAAAAAAGGGATCATTTCAGCCAACTTGGGTGTTTTGTAGATCAGGAATCTATACTTGAAAATTATATTTTACTGAAAACTGCACTAGTTAAGACATAACTTTGTTATTATATTGCACATTAATTGAGGTGGAATAAAATGGTATGGGATTCTGCCCCTGAGCAAAATACGGAATTTATGGTAATCCAGTTTCTCAATCGATATAATGGCTTCCGCTAATCCTTACCACTTGTTGCCGTAAAGCCCCTAGTTTCAACTATGGGGATATAAGGCAATTCTAACATTTTGTTGTATTATATACATACGTTTAGAATAATATTGAATATGGAAGTAAAATACAAATCTA
>DOPS01000154.1:0-8247 GCA_003512645.1 Desulfosporosinus sp. | reverse complement strand
CTGACGCTGTCTGAGGCCCAGACCGTGATGGAAACGGTTATAACCAAGAATATTTTTAACAGCCCCAGCGGCGAACTGGCCGGGATACGGGATATCAGGGTGATTGACATGACCACCAACGATCTCTACGATCCGCCGGTGACGTAAGCAATTTGCCCACAGAAAAGGAGGCGCCTTTTGAACTGCACCCAGTTCTTTAGGTGCCTCATTCTTCGTTGTCTTCATTCTTTTGGAAAATCGAATTCTGTTGCGTCAGGTCAACGTAAGGATACTGATCTATTCATCTTATTTTTCTTTACTATGTAATTATTGTGGATTTCGTATTATCCGCTGTTGCAGTTGTTATGCTATAATCACACCATAATATGGAGAGTCGTACTTTATCGAATGTAGAATGGATTATTCAAGAATGATCCGGATAGTTTCATTAACCCGAGATCTATCTTACAAGGAGGAATATTATGAATCTCATACCACGGGTTGAATCTCAAAAATTGACTGCCTCTATTTGGGAAACACACACTCCATCCGAAAACAAACTTGAATTAATTGAGGGAGAGGCTTTATGGGGTGGCGCAGAAAGAGATCGATTATTAATGGCTCTCCTTTATAATGTAGGATTAAAACATTTGGTGGAAATCTTACCCTCTGAATCAAAGCAGAGTTTATGCCAACTATGTCAGGGGGAGGCTTAATCCAGTTGTTCTCTAATTTCTCTTGGTATGTGACAGGGAAAAGACCTAACGTTATGCCCGTGGGGAAGGTTTCCATAAAATCATAGTTTCCTTTAAAATATTGGATAAAACATTAATTGCATATAATGGCACATTCGTTAACCATTCTTCATGTCTGTAATCCGACATTGATGTGCGGATTGCATACTTCGGCTGATACTTTTGACAGAAACTCTTTAGGCTTTTAGCCTGGAGGTTTTCTGCGGCTTTAACCTCAAGAGGCACAATATTCATTTCACTTTGGAATATAAAATCGATTTCTGCACTAGCCTTTTCTGCGGACCAGTAATAAGGCGTTATTTCTCGACTGGCTATAAGCTGCTGTAGTACGTATTGCTCGGTTAAGGCGCCTTTATACTCTTCAAATAGTTTGTCCCCCTCAAGCAACGATTTAATATCAAGTTCACTCATTGCACCGAGCAATCCAACGTCAAGAACAAATAGTTTAAACGCATTGAAGTCTTGATAAGCTCTGAGTGGCATGTCGGGCTTTGTGACTCTGCTTATCTTATAGATTAATCCGCAGTCGATTAGCCAAGTCATGGCGAGCTCATACTCTCTGGCTCTTGCGCCTTGCCGAATAAGGCCGTATATAAATTTACGATTTTCCTTAGCAAGCTGAGCAGGCGTCGAGCTCCATAACATTCGGATTCGTGGCACCGCTTCGTTGGGAGCATGCTTGGAAAAATCCTGTTCATAGGCCATCAGTATTTCCTTTTGCAGTTGACGTACTTTGCCATAATCAGAGGCTTCGATGAACGACGCAACAACTGCTGGCATGCCACCGATATAATAATACTGTTTTAACAAATCTATATACTTACCCTTAAAGCTTGTTATCAAACTAAAATCTTTGCTTTCGAGTAATTTTACTAATTCGTCGTTACCCATAGCGCTTAAGAATTCCAAAAAATCCAAGGGATATAAGTCCAGAAATTCCACTTTCCCAACAGGAAATGATGTACCAGGATGGAGTGCCACGCCAAGCAATGACCCTGCGGCAATAATGTGATATTCAGGTGTATTTTCACAGAAATATTTAAGTGAGGTCAAGGCGCTCGGCACTTCTTGAACCTCATCGAAAATGATCAAGGTGTTTTGTGCCTCAATTTTAACACCAGTCTCAATTTGCAGTGCTGTGATGATTCGTTCTATGTCAAAATTGCCACTGAATAAGCTTTCCATGCGCTCATTGTTGTCAAAATTTATGTAGGCATATTTCTCATAATTAGTTTTGCCAAATTCCTTCATCAGCCATGTCTTACCGACTTGTCTGGCACCTCTAATAATTAGTGGTTTTCTATCCTTTGAATTTTTCCAGCTGACCAAATTGTCCATCGATCTCCTAAACATAATATCACCTCTCGCTCCTAAGATACCCATATAATACCATATAAAACCACAATTGTCGAACGACTATTGTTAGATATCTACAATTTTACAATGGACTTATCGTCTTTCGACTTGATTTCCGTGCGCACCGCAGCGGGCAGAGGAAATTTTATTGTGCTACTATGTAGACAAACTATCTTTCGATGAATCAAGGGAGTACATATGACAGCTAGACATCTAGGTTACAACAAAAAGATAATTTCTATAGTTTCAATCTTGGTTACCCCATTTAGTTTGAATTTGCCAGGATTTCTGGCCAAAATTTAATCGTTACAATTAACTCATTTCTGTTATTGTCGGATAATTTTTTCCAAGGTACTAGTAAAGGGTGTAATTTTCTCTCTTCATCGATAATAGTATCTAGTTTCCATCCAGCTTCCTTTTTTTGAAGTAACCAACGTTCATGTTCGTATTCAGCTAAAGCAATTAATTCACGTTCTGTAAATGTTACAGCTTCGAGTTTTTCCTTAACAGAGATAATATCGTAATCGATCCTATGCAAAGCTTCAGGAATATGCTTTATTTGTTCGTAGATAGACTCTTTCTGTTCATTACAAAGAGTTTCCCATGATTTTATGCAATTTGATTTTGATTCATTCTTATCTATGTTGAGCAAAGTATGCCTATGAAGATCCATTGCAAGACTTTCAAATTTCTCACTATGTGGAACCTTTCCCTTCAGGCAAAGGTCTCGGACTTTATGGAAGGCCGCAAATAAGTCCTTTAATGAAAGAGATTTATCCACATTTCTTATTCAGAGAAGTTTCATTTGACCAGCTATCAAAAGTTGATACGAGCAAGATTATTAAACCATTTATTATCAAGCCTGCAATTGGTTTTTTTAGCATGGGAGTATATAAGGTAAGCGAAGATAATGAATGGAAATCAGTTATAGGTTTGATTCAAGATGAAATGGAAAAAGTCAAAGGATTATATCCGATTGAAGTTATGAATTCCTCAAAGTTTATTATTGAAGAGTATATTGAAGGTGCAGAATATTGACTACCAAGGAGCCCCTTATCCATCGTGTGCTCGATATAGGGCTCTTTTTGACGAATTGATCACAGCATTGGTGATCGTCATGCGTTCGATAATCTCCCCGCCAAACGAGTGTTCCACTTCGACGTCTTATTATTGCGTACGTGTCGGGGGGACGGGGTTACTGACAACTTTCAAGGTTGTCAGTAACCCCGTCCCCTTGTCAACCCCCTTGTCAACCTTGATCTCACCAACCTCTTGAGAAGCCATTCGAGACTTGGCGATCGAATCACTTCATCAATAAACAAGAGGCACGGCGACTGACCAGCAGTCTCAAATATTAAATGTAGATTAGCCGCGGTTTCTCCTTCTCTTTCGCAGGAGATTCACGTATCGTGTTGAATTAACTATTGGGTTAAGCATAGGCACCGGTTTTCAATGTAAGTAATGGTTTCAGATGGGATTAGCCAGAATAAGTACTTTTTAGGAGAGATGAATGGTGGCAAAATCAAAGACACTAGGGAAAACCCGTCCCCAGGCGGCCTATTTCGAGAAAATGAGCGCAGCGGAGCTACTCCTTTTTGCGTATACGGCTTTCGAATGCGTCACCAGTTCTAGATTAGAGGACTTTAGTAATCACCTACACGAAAAAATCAGGAACAGAATGCCATCTAACTCCAGTTACCCCGAAGCTCTTAGATCTTTAACCAAATGGACTAACAGCGGCCTATTGGAACGGTACGGCGATTCAGTCCTATTTTCGTTTGCAGATGGCCTTCACCAGTCTTTTTGGAATTGGGTTGGTGGAAATGCGGATTTAGCAGCCGACGATGCAGAACTTGATACATTCTTTAGCGCTAATTTGCTCTGTACCTTGGATAATATGTTTGTTCACCTGCTTACCTCTATCCAAGCACCACTAATCCTAGCCCAGTTATGTACTGATTTTATGTCGACCCAACCGATTGGCTTCTTTCTTATGCTTCCGGTCCTAAAGCATCGCAGCGGTTGGACCGAATGGATGGAAACAGCCGGTTGCCTGCTCAGTGATAACGATGAGGTTGACAATGTGTACGATCTTGACGAATGTAAATTTAATATCTTTGAACCATTACGCTGGATGGGTCTCTTGGATTGGTGCCCAGTGGATCATGATGTTTCAGTGCGATCAACTCCCCTAGGGCGGTTAGTATTCTCTAAACTACTGAGCGGGGCAACATCACAACAAAACAGTACCTTGAAGGATATTCTCTCAGAGATCTACCCTATGGACGGGCCAGACACCCTTCTTATCCAACCCAACTTTGAAGTGATGGCAACGCGAGGAACGTCTTGGAACACCCGCTGGCAACTCAGCCAATTTGCGACATTGGAGTGTCAGTATCCCGATTACAAATACCGCTTTGATAAAACGTCTCTCCTAGAAGGAATGAAAAAAGGGCTCACAGTAGACAAAGTATTGGATTTTCTAAATAAGTACAGTCCCCGTGAAGTACCGGAAGAAGTCCGCCTTACATTAGAAATGTGGGAACGTTCCTTCGGTCAGGCAGTCATTCTGCAACTAACTTTGTTGGAGTGCGCCACTCCGAAACTGGCAGCAACCATCGGAAACGCGCGCAAATACCAAGATTATGTGCTAGGCTTTTATAGTCCAACTGCCCTTATCGTGCGTGATCCGGAAAAACTACGTCAACTCTTGGAGAAACAAGGGATCTTTCTTAGACCAGACTGGCTCGACGGCGAGCAGGTCGCAGAAGGACAGCACCACTTTACTAACTAATAATCCCTTTCCATTATCTCATCTCACTCTAATTGCAACGCAGCAACTGCCATTCTGATATATTCGTTACGGAATAAGTATTTTGAAGTCCCCAGTAGTACCCTTCTCTACACTCGGATACATAATCATCTGGGTTACTTGCAATGATTCTCTCTAACACCTCCGCAGCCTTTTTGCGATAGGCATCCATAGAAACGAATTCCGTTTGAAGTAACTCAATGGGCTTACCATAATACGATTCTACCTCACAATCTAAATCAAAGAACTTGTAATCTACTTCCTCTGCAAGCTGCTTATCAATCGTTGTTTTACTGACACAGCTTACCCCACTCAAAAAAATACGCATACTCGCTTCACCATTTTCAAAGGTTCCTTCATTCATCTAGTTCAATAGAGAGAACCACCTTCTAAGGTAAAATCCGTACCCACGCATTCTTATCCTGCATCAATAAGAACGGTTTAGTAGTTGCTAAAGCAGATTTGCATGTGGATATGAATGTCTGTTTTGAATGTAGGTGCTAAAGAAGTTTTTGTGCATGTGGATATGAATGTTTCGGAGGAACAGAGGGACATGAGAAAAGACCCCCGTTCAAGAGGTCTTTCTCGCGCACTCATGTGCATAAAGTTTTCAATTCCGACTCAATCTAAAACCAAAGATCAAAATAAGCATAACGTGTTGTTTGAGGATTTTAGGCGTGCATCTAATTATCTAATTCATCTTGAATGGTTTTGGGGATCTAAGGAGTCGCCCTCCATGGCGACTTCTGAGTATGGGGGTGACCAACTTCACTTAACTTCTAGCGGTTTAGTACAACAGGATGTTTATGATGTGGCGGCAGCTTTATTCAGTAGAGCGACTAGTGAGTGCCACTGACGATCCGTCCTTGAAGTGGATTATCTTTCTATTGGCTCCTAATGACGAAACCATGGCAGAGGAGGTGGAAAACATGGCCATCGTGGTACCAATGTCAGTCGAAAAGACGATCATTGCTAAGTTCACAGCATTTTTTGTATTTTTTCCCACTTCCGCAAGGACAGGGATCATTTCTCCCAATTTTAACAACTGTTATAGGAACTTTTTTCTCAACCGTGTTAAACGAAGGTTTTGGTTCTATCACAGTTTTTATAATATTACTAAAAGAGTACTCAAAAGCTTCCTTTTCTTTGATAAAGTCTTCCTCCTCGACTGAATCAGGCTTTGCCCATTGATGCAGATAATTATACTGCCATAATTCTTTGGCCCGTGCTTTGCTTATTTCAGTCTGAACACTTAAGATTTCCGTTATTGCGGAGTTATGAACACTAACAGAAATATAATCATATTTCTTCAGAAAATCATAGAAGTAGCTCATTCCCCAAGCTACACCAATTGCAGAGGCTGTATTAGTTGATAAAAATCCGAACCTACGATATATTTCATCACTATATGATTTCGGGTTAAGAGTAAAAATATCGTCAAAATCATCTCCTGGTTCATCCTCTTGATCTTCGTTAATCAAAATATCTAGTGCTTCAAACCAAATTAACGCTGCCGCTGGGAAGCTAACCTTCTTCTCTTCATACATGTATTTAAAAAATAGCAGCATTGTTTTAAACCAAAATCTAGTTCTGTCATTATTATAATCACTGATGTCTGGGTAGTCGCAAAAATGGTTAGCCAAAACTCGTTCGATTGTTTCTAATTCATCTTTGAACACAAACCCATATTTCTTGATGTATTTTATTATTTCAGGCTTATTAAGCGTCCCACCACTTATTAATGTTTGATGTATTTCTTGTATTTTTTCCATGTATATGAATCTTGCATAGTCACTACCCGCACCAGGCATTAATTCGTCAGTATCCGATATCTGGGGGTAAATGGTTAAAGCTACGTCCAAGGCAATGTCTGTGTAATTATAAAAAATAAGTTTATTAAAAACGTTGGTGAGAGAATCAATCGCACTTATTGGGTATTCTTTAAAGCTTATAAGATGTTTCTTTAAACCATCAAGATCGTGATTAAAGAGATAGTAATCGATAAAATAATTATCTACATAATATAAATCTTTACCAAACACTTGCTTTTGTGGCATGATCGCATCGTAAAGTTCGAGCATTTTATCATACTGTAGCTTGATTTCAAGTGAATGTAACTGGGTTATAAACACGTCCACAAAGTCAACTTCTTCCACGAACTCTTCAGTCAATGGATAACTAAACGTTTCTTTCAAAAACTCATTTCGCGCTAATAGATTAAGTGATCTAAAGTGTTCGTACCACTGGTTAGAATCATCTAATAATAGTTCTATAGACATAGCTTGATTTACACCCTTTCATCATCTATTTTACGGCAAATAACTAATCTCTTCCTTTTTGATTTTTCAGTTCTCTTTTGAAGATTTTATAATGCTTTTTTAGCCTCTGAACATAATCACTGTCTTTTAAGACTACATTCTTTATTACTTCTAGCAGTTCAGGTGCGTATTTTGTTTGCTTACTGGCCGAGTTTAAACTGGGACCTTGCAAAGCATTAATAACGCTATTGTCTTTTTCGCCGTACCACTTTTCATAAAACGCCTTATTTTCCCACCCATAACCTATGACTGCTACGGTGCTCTCTGCTTTTTCAGATACAATAGAGAACATTACTCTCCTGCAGTCACATTCTGGGTCTATACAATACATTTCCAACAGTCCATATCCACCTGATAAAGTACCTGAAGGTCTATTAATAATGATCTCTCTTGTTTCTCTCTCTGCTATCTCAGGAAAGTATTTTTCGAATAACTCAAAATGCATATTTTCCTACTCCTTAAATGTATTTAGTTAAATATCCCTTTACCTGGCGCTTCTCGCGCTATGATACATAGCTTCATCTCATTCAATGCCTAAAATGTAGCGAGTAGAGTCCTGGGGATGGATAACGGGGTTTGCGCAAATTTCTACTTTCCCTTGCGTCCCACGACTCCCTCTCCATCCAGAATTTCTGGTAAGGGATAGTCCAAACGATATTTTAGACAAGCATATAGTCTCACCATTGTCAATGCAGGTTTTTATGACCGGTCCGCAGGCATAGAGTCCATCCATGGTGACAGAAATTTGTCTGGTCTAGTCATCAGGATTCACCACCATGCAGGGCTTAATCCCTTTAAGGCAATCTTTGAAGTCATTTTGGAGGGGATACATGTAGATCGCCTTACGAGATAGGCTATACTCTCTTTCTCTATCCATTCTACCCCGACCTTGAGTTTCACCAAGATAGATCCAGTTCGAGGCTTTATAGCATGTGCCCGCAAAATGAGACGTGTCGACAAAGGTTTCTAAAAGCACGGGTGCATAACAATATTCGCGCAACCAGTCCTCTTGAAGCTGTTTTATCGC
>DOPS01000097.1:0-7202 GCA_003512645.1 Desulfosporosinus sp. | reverse complement strand
ATTGCTCGATTTCTTCAGAGCTTGGAGAGCAAAAACCACTAAGACAATGGCTAATATAAAGAGAATAACTGCCAAGGTAGCGAGTGCAGTATGCCCTGCTTTAAAATTATTAATGCTGAACAGCGCTAAGGCAGTAAGAGTAAACGAGAAGATAAAGTACATGGGAATTTGGGTAAAGAGGCTGCTCTTACCGCTTTTAATCAGCCATACAGATACTGCGAGTAACGCCAAAGCAGCAAGTAATTGGTTAGCTGCGCCGAAGATCGGCCAAATAGCCATTCCTTGACCACTATAAGCCAGATAAGCACCCGGGATTATTGTGATAATCGTTGCAACATACCTATTTAAGGAAGATATAGTTTCGCCTTTAGCATCTTTATTGCTGCTGGCAGATTCAAAGAGTTCTTGCAGAATATAGCGTCCTAAGCGAGTTGCTGTATCCAATGAAGTGAGAGCAAACGCAGAAACTACCAATGATGCGAAAACCTTGCCGGTTGCCACAGGAATCCCCAGTGTGGCCAAGAAGGTGGCTGTACCGCTAGCAAAGACAGGAACAGCTCCGCCGCCCTTAGTCATAATTTCCTTATAAATATCCGGGGCCAACATTACGGCAGTTATTAAGGCTACTACGGCCAGCAATGATTCAATTAACATACCACCGTACCCAATTAGCCGGGCATCGGTTTCTTTGTCTAATTGTTTAGAAGTGGTTCCGGAGCCTACTAAAGAGTGGAATCCTGACAAAGCTCCACAAGCGATTGTGACAAATAATACAGGGAATAAATAATTGTTGCCTACTTTAAATCCTGCATAAGAAGTCATTTGGATTGTCGGGTGGTACAAGAAAAGGCCAATGACTGATCCGACGATGAGACCATAAAGTAAGAAAGAGTTTAAATAGTCACGTGGTTGGAGTAAAACCCAAACTGGAATAACCGAAGCAACGAAGACATAAAGCATTTCTAGGGTAACCCAAGTACTAAATGAGAGTTTAAGCGGGAACATTATACCCACCCAAATACAGACGAGAAGCAGAGCGACGCCGATTACTGTTGTGATAAACATAGGTAAGTTTTTTCGGTATACACCAAAACCGAAGCATAGGGCCACGGCCATGAAGAGAATAGAAGCAGTTCCTGCTTGAGGAGTAGCCACAAACGTATTGGCGATGATAATTGCAAAAACGGCAATGACCAAAATAAGAGTTAACCAAGCAAAGATGTTAAACAACAGCTTACCAGTCTTACCCATAGTATCATTGATAACAACACCTATGGATTTACCTTTATGCCTAACGGAAGCTACAATCGAACCGAAGTCGTGTACAGCGCCAAAAAAGATACCACCAAAAACAATCCAGAGATAAGCCGGAATCCAGCCGAAGGTTGCTGCTGCAATCGGACCGACGATCGGAGCTGCTCCGGCGATCGAAGCAAAATGGTGACCCAATAAAATCGGCGCCTTTGCCGGAACATAGTCTACACCATCACTCATACTATGGGCCGGAGTTGGTCTTGTTGGATCCAAACCAAATTTGCCGGCTAACCATTTACCATACGTTAAATAAGCGACTATAAAGGCAATAATAGCAATTACAATCAATACTAATGAGTTCACAAAAAAACCTCCTTACACTTTTTTGAACGTAATGATTTTTTTGATTTTTGTAAATCCCCTGTCAAATTGTGTTTGCTTGAAGACCGGAGTATAAATTTTCTTCACCTCCTTGCCTCTTTTATTGGTAATGACTATATTAGAGGAGGGGATTACAAGGATTAGGCGGATCTCAGCCCAACCTTCCAACGTCAACTTGAAGTTCCTCCTGTAACGAAAAGAACTAATTTGAGCTTGGAGCTGAGAATCTGGTTCTTGGTCGACAATTATTACCCCTGTTATTAAACTTTCCATATGCTCAGAATGCGGTTTAACAAAATATGTAATTGAAGTTTGTAAGTACTTAATAAATTCTTGCAAAGTTTGTTCAGTGAGATCAGTAAATAACCTTAAAAATACGTACTCATAATTTTCTGCCCGCCAAAGCTTGATGCTTTTAGAGACAAAATATTTTTCATTCTGTATCTCTAGAGTAGCGAATAGATCAATCACTTGACCATGTAGGTTGATATGCTTTTTAAGACTAAAATATTCAGATAACCTATTTTCAATAATATTTAAGTAAGCATTTGACATTTCTCTTTCCCCCTTTTTAATTTTTTCATCGAAAAGTCCTAAACTATGATTATTGAATAATTTGCCAAATATTCCTGTAATTATATTTACCCAGGGACAATAATTAGTCAATTATGAATATTCAGTTTTTATGAATTATTATAAGCCTGACCTTAGGTTGCTTACCAACTTAAGGAACAGGCTTTTAACATTTTCGAATTAGAGCTTATTGCGACTTAATTTCCACCAGGGTCACTGAAATATCCACAGTCTTATTATCTCGGAACACAGTAACCGTAACCGTGTCACCCGGTTTATACTTGAACAACTGATGAGTTAATTCCAATGAACTTTTGATAGCCTTATCATTGATTTTCGTTAAAACGTCACCGGCTCGAATTCCCGCACGTTCAGCCGGCCCGCCGGCCGTTACTCTGGATACATAGGCCCCTGCTGGCCAACCACGTTGACTGGCATATTCAGCAGTATAGCGAGGATCTATCTGAACATTAAGTCCTGGATGACTGGCATACCCTTTTTCTATCAGTTGTTTAATCGTCGGCAATGCATCAGATATCGGGATAGCAAAACCCATACCTTCAAACCCCGGTTCCTGATTCTTAGCGGAATTGATTCCAATAACCTTACCTAGATAATTGACCAGAGGCCCGCCGCTATTTCCTGGATTGATGGCAGCGTCTGTTTGGATAAGGTTAAAACTTGCTTCCCCAGGAATATTCAAGATTCTATTGGTCGCCGAAACAACCCCTGTAGTCACAGAACGGGCAAATTCTTGTCCGCCGGGATTTCCAATTGCTACGACTGGTTCACCGACTTGAAGCACTGAGGAATCTCCCAATTGTGTAGCGATCAAGTCTTTTGTATTTGAAATTTGAACCACAGCTAAATCTGTACGCTCATCTCCACCCACTAGTTTGGCATCGAGATTACGTCCATCTGCCAAACTGACAACGAGTTTTTCGGCGCCTGTAATGACATGATTGTTCGTTACAATGTAGCCATGTTCTGCATCAACAATAAAGCCTGAGCCACTTCCTACCTCAGTTAGACCGCCCCCGCCGAACAAAGCCCCTGTCGATCGAAAGTTAGCAATTCCGACAACCGCTGGTCCCGTGGCTTTGGCAATCTGAGCGACCGGAAAATTTGTCGTTCCATCAGTCACGATGGTCGGAGTCGTTGCCCCACCATTTAGAACCACTTGGGTTGTAGGTGTTTGTTGCTTATTTCCATAGATCGACGGAACCAAGGCCACTGCAATGACCCCGCCTAAGATAGCACTAATTAATGCAATTGCAAACGTTGAAAAGAAGCGGGGTCTACGCCCTGAATATTTGTTTTGGTCATTGTAATAGCTCATGACTACCTCCCATTGCTATTATTCCATTAATCGCATGAGTTCATGCGGCGTATACCGTGGAGCAACCTGAATCTCTAGATCTGGGAACTTTTTCGAGATATTCATGTCTCCCAGGATTCGTTTGACCGTGGTCAAGGCAATCTCCGGAGTATTATTTTCTGCACTCAGATGGGCTAGCACAACCCGTTGGGTATTCTCTGCAACCCACTCTAAGAGACCTGCCGCTAATTGCTTATTTTCTAGATGTCCATATTTTCCGCTGATCCG
This sequence comes from Desulfosporosinus sp., assembly GCA_003512645.1. Taxonomy (GTDB): domain Bacteria; phylum Bacillota; class Desulfitobacteriia; order Desulfitobacteriales; family Desulfitobacteriaceae; genus Desulfosporosinus. Next base: position 3,388 of record DOPS01000097.1, on the reverse strand, counting down.
TCTCTTGAGGTATGCCGGATAAGGACCATACTTTAACCGTTCTTCATCATAGTTCGCCTCAACAACTAAAGCATCGCACCCTTTCAAATGCCGATGCATATCATCAGTAATTATTCCACTGTCTGTAGCGATTCCGACTGCCATATGCCTCTTTTCCTTTTGTTTGGGACGTAATATCTTCAATCCGTAACTTTCCCGACTATCGTGAGATGTGGGATAAAGTAAGACCTCAAGTCCCGCACAGGAAAAAGAATCTCGAACTTTGATACGCTGGTCTTCAGCAAGCTTTCCCAAGCAAGGGCCCATGACCTCCCAGAGACCCTTCGTAGCATAGATAGGAATCTTTAGTTTGCGGGCAATTATTCCCACTCCTCGGATATGGTCTACATGTTCATGGGTAACCACAATCCCTTCAATTTCAGAATCCGCTATGTTTAACTCGGACAGATTATGTAACAAACTCTTCCCACTGATCCCACAATCCACCAGCAAATGTCGATTATTCTCTCCGACAAGAATTGCGTTTCCGGAACTTCCACTCGCCAAGGTTGTAAAATGCAATGACTGTTCCTCCGTTCATGATAAAAAAATTATAGCCAAAGAAAGCAAAGAGGGCGTGAAGCTTTTGTGAACATCTTGTTAACAAATTTCAAACCCTCCTTGAGAAGTACGCTAGAGAATTTATGGTAGGTTTGGGTTGGAGAGCCCCTGGTTCCCCGAAGCTTTCAGTTGGCTTTGCGCCTGATCGATCATGGCTTGGATCTGCTCTTTCTCCGAACTCTTCTGAGCTAAAGGAAGAGCTTTCTGCCACTGATTAACGGCCCCTGCCCAATCTTGCTTTGCTTGTGATAGAAAAATACCATAGTTGATCAGGCCAAACAGAAAATTAGGTTCCAGTTCTAACGCCTCTTGGAAACTTTTTTCCGCGAGTTCATAATCTTCGCTATAAAAAGCGGATGTCGCCATATCAACCATGATATTGACATCCTTTTTTGTTTTTAAAACATTCTGGTAAACCTCGACTGCATGTTTAAAGTTCTCTTGTACTTCAGAGGGGGCGACCTCTTGAGCAGCGACCCCTGCGTTATAATACTCATTTCCAAGGGCGGTTTGCAGGAGTTCATTCTCAGGGTCCTTCTTGGCCTGCTCAACCATCGCATCTATACGCAACTTCTGGGCTTGGTATCCTGCCTTAGTATTGGCAGCCAGTGGAGATGCATTCGAGCCGTAAGGTTGCTCATCTCCAGTAAAGAAGAACACAAGCAGTCCCGAACCAACCATTGCAATACTAATGAGAACAGCAAGAACTCCTGCAAAAATACGTTGTGATTTCTTCTTCAAGCAATTCGCCTCCTTGGTCATCTACTTATAAATATTATTCTAACATGTCTTCTCAAACCATCCAACCTTTAGTCTCCAAACTACCTAACAGCGGACATCCGGAACAGGAGAAATCATTCTATTTTGTTGAGATTCTTTAATTTTTACATAAAGCGCTACTTCTAAACGCTTTTTCTGAAGTTCACAGCCCAGAGTATAAACGTCTGTCAGGCTTTGGGTAAAGGAAACATTCGCTGCATGGCACCCCCCACTACAGGTAAAGCGAGCCCAGCACTCTCGGCAAGACGGCTTAGAATAGACATGCGCTGAACGAAAGCTCTTAACCAGCTCAGCTTTTAGTTGATGAGGGTTTTCGTCATAGAGTGACCCGAGTTTATAGTCTTCCTGTCCCACAAACTGGTGACAGGGATAAAGATCTCCCTCCGGAGAAATTGCCACATACTCATGTCCCGCTCCGCATCCGGAAAGCCGCTTATTCATGCAAGGCCCCTGGTCCAAGGCGATATTGAAGTGGAAGAAATTAAAGTCTCGGTCTTGGGCACGGCGCACTAATAATTCTTCACCAAGGCGATCATACGCTTCCCGAATTTTATCTAGATCCCCTTCCTGAAAAGCATAAGCGTCCTCCTGACCTGCCACGACGGGCTCTACCGAGATCTGTTTAATCCCAATATCCGCCATGTGTAAAACATCGCGATCAAAATCCAAATTGAAATGTGTATAGGTGCCGCGAACGTAATAATACGTTCCTAACGCATAGGGAGAACTATCTGGCCGCTTGCTTACAAACTGTTGGATGCGTTGTGTAACGTTAGCATAACTTCCCTGACCACCGGCATAGGGCCGCATCCGATCATGCACTTCCGGGCGGCCATCAAGACTCAAGACCACACTGATCTCCTCTTGTTCGAGAAAACTTTGGACTTTCTCATCCAGTAATACTCCGTTCGTGGTCAGGGTAAATTTAATAGTTTTATCGAGAACCGCCGCTGCCTTTTTACCGTATTCGACTAAGTCCTTTACGACTCCAAAATTAAGTAATGGTTCTCCCCCAAAGAAATCAACTTCACAATGGTCCCTATGCCCCGACGACTCTAAAACAAAATCAATACCCTTTTTACCCGTCTCAAGATTCATCAAAGTTCTACTTCCACCAAAGGCCCCTGTTCCCGCAAAACAATACTTGCAGCGCAAATTGCAGTCATGGGCTACATGAAGGCAGATTGCTTTGACGATCGGCTTCTCAGGGTAATTGGGCTTGATCCCCTCTACCTCGTGTGAAAAAAGGGTCCCCTCCTTATAGAGTTCTTCCAGTTCCTTAAGGATCTCAGCGAGTTCTTCCTTCGTAAGAAGCGACGTTGCAGATTGATCTAGGACCCGGTAAACCTCCTCCGGAGTAATAAGTTCAGCTTTCTCTTGCAAGTTTTCAATAGCCTTTAGAACACGATATGTCCCCTCATCAAGCAAATGTAATGATCCGGAATTGACGTCATGAGCGATAAAAATATCCCCCTGACAATAACTATGAACATTTTTCTTAAGAGAATATCCCTCATGATTTAATAAATTCAGCATCTAGATCCAGACCCTCTCTTTCTTCTCTTCCCAAGCAAATAGAAATAGAACCCAACCCCAACTACGGGGTGGGTTCTGATATCCTATGTTTAACACAATGAATTAACCTTATTTAACACACACTTGGTTACCAACCGTGCAAGAAGTCTTACAGGCAGATTGGCAAGAGGTCTGACATTTGCCACACCCTCCAGTTTTTACGGTAGAACCTAGGTTAGCCTTCACAATAGTCTGAATGTGTTTTGCCATTCAAACACCCTCCTCTCAATACTCACACATTTAATTCAATCACGATTATAACACAAGGACAACGAGAAAGGCAAAGCCTAAGCTTTGCTAAAACCTTCTTATTCCTCTACAAATTTTAATAATTACAACCCCTAGTTTACCTTCAACTACTCTTATGCCAGAAAATACTTTAATTATGTAGCTCTAGGCGGAATTATCATACTAATACATACAGAAAGTAGCG
>DOPS01000094.1:0-21365 GCA_003512645.1 Desulfosporosinus sp. | reverse complement strand
GAGCTAGAAAATATGGTTGAGCGATTAATGGTGGTTTCGGCCGGAGAATTAATTCTAGTATCTCAGTTACCTATTCCTTTTAAACGGAGTGCCAGTGAATTAAGAGGAGTATCAGTGAATTCCTTAATGCCCTTGAAAGAAGCGGTAGATGAAGTTGAACGACAACTTATTGACAGGGCCTTAGAGAAATATGGTAGTACTTATAAGGCTGCCGCCGCCTTGGGCGTAAATCAGTCAACGATCGTTCGCAGAATGGCTCGTTTTCGACGGGCCGCCGCTGAGTCGTCTGTTCGACATTAGACAAGCTTTTAAAATTTAATTTTGTCCTCTCCTACTAATTCAAGGATGTTTACTGCTAAGTGCAGATTAAAGTAGGCTTGACCAGCCTTAATATCCTGCCCAGTAATTTCTTCAATTCGTTGTAATCGATATTTTAAACCACTTATCGACATATTCATAGATCTTGCTGTTCCTTCCACATTACCGCGGTGACTAAGAAACTCTTGAAGTGTAGGCATAAGTTGGGTTTGATAGGTTTTATCATAGGATAAAAGAGGGCCTATTTGGCTGTTAGCAAATTCGTATAAGTCCTTAGGGTCCAAGGCGTTAAAAAGCAGAGCATGAGTACCGAATTGTTCAAGTGAGATTACTTGGCTTTGGTTTTTTAGAGTTTTTCCAATTTCTAAGGCCTTTTTCGCAGATAGAAGGGAATGGCGAAAATCTGTCAGCTTTAGGCAACAACTTCCAATTCCTATCGATAGTGTAATCTTAGGAAAACGAATAGAGACTTGTTTGATGATCTCTTTAGCTAGTTGCCTAGTGGCTTTTTCTGAACAATCTAGCTCTTGCAGTTGGACAAGCATGATTAAATTATCGCTTTTGTTGACGACCATTCCTTTTCCTAAACGCTTCAAGGATAATTGAACTGTGTTGACTAACTCAGTTTTGAATTGCAAGATTCTCTCTTCATTTTGATCGAAAGGTTTTACTACTGAGGTAAAGTTTTGGATATCTAAAACAAGAACCCGATGAGGAAGGGTAATATCATAATTAAGTCTTTGCGCTCTATTAATGATAGAATTGGAATCAGAGATATTTTCTGATAATAAGTCATCAACAAAATCACCCTTTAATCGCCTTTCGACGCCGGCGATTTTTTTTTGCTCTAATATAACTAGAGCAAAAACACTTGCGGCATGCTCTAAATCGATATTCTCCAATTCCGAAAAGGGTAAGTCTGTACGAAGTAAGGATACAAAACCAAGCAGTTCATTGCCAACTAAAATTGGTGAAACTAAACGACAAAGAAAAAAATCTTTAAAATTATCAGTTATTTGAAAGGGACGCTTTTGTTTCAGGAAAAAAGCGGAAGTTTTATTGAAGTAAGGGCTGGCCAAAATCGGAAGGTAAGAAGTCAGAAGATCATGGGTGACAGATTGATCTGGAAAACAAGTGGATTGTGGGACTAAATTGTTATCTTCCAAAACTACAATACATTTCATTAGCTTAGCAAGAGTGGAGGTGATATCTTCTATCCCTTTGCCATTAAGAATGCATTGAGTCAGCTGTTCATGAATAGTGACTGTCCGTTCCAGAATTTTGTTTTGAATCGTAATTCTTTGATGAGCTGCTTCCAGTACTTCGCTGATTTTACTAACTTCATAATAGGCTAGTTCTGGGATTATCTCATCGCCCCAATCCTCAACCGTCTTGCCAATATAAGTACATTGAGCATCACCCTGCCCTACACATTGTACTTCTTTATAGATAACCTTCTTCCCTGTGCGAGCAGAACTATAGCCACTAGCATATCCCACCGAATTCCAGCACACTGGTTCATGGTGTTGACCAAAATGTAGTAAATGTTGTTCTGCCTCATAGGAATTTGTCCAATGCCCTTTATAATAGGTGGCACCTGTCTGTTGATCTATATGACAAAAGAACTCGTTTAAGGCAAAGCCAGTTAGAGTATGTATGATGGGGCCGGTAAATATTCCCTCCTGATCTTCATCCCATTGGAACTGTTTTTTTATACTCGTATATGCTTGAAAGCCACAGGACCAGCCATAACGAATCAGGAAACCTTTAGCCCTGTCCATACCCAATGTATCGATTAAATCTTTACGCAACATTCCTAGGGAAGCAGCATCAAAGATCACTACGCGAGAGCCTTTTAAGAGGATTTTGCCTTGTTCAGGTAGGAATTCAAGTAGTTCTCCTAAACGTAATTCGGAGACTCTCATCTCATACCTCCTTGTATTCTCTGAGGATCTATTAATTAATTATACCAAATATTTAGATAATTGCTATAATTTCTTAGAAGATTCGTTAAATGGAAGCAGGTGAAAGATATTCTAAATTTACACCTGCTTCAGAGGAGTTGTAAAAAATATCTTTGTGCTATACTTTATATATTCAGATAATTTTAAAAACATTGGCAATTGAAATAATAGACCAATCAAGCTATTAGATCAAATTTTATTAATTGCTTATACCCAGCATGCTATGACTTAATTTAGGAGGTGATAAATGGTTTCTATCCTATTGGTTCTATTTTTATAAGCTTACAATAGAAAAATATAATTATTAGGAACAAGATGGGACATTTTGAAGAATTTACAACTGGTTCCGAGGAGGAGTGAAGTTAAATGAACTTATCCCTAATAATTGAAAAGCATATTAATAGAATTCCTAATAAATTAGCAGTAATATCGGAAACCACGAACTACAGCTGGATAGAATTTAATCATCAGGTTAACAAGATGGGTAACGCTTTAAAGAAGTTGGGAGTCAGTAAAGATGACCGTGTTGCACTTTGTTTACCTAATTCGCCGGAATATCTTGTGAGCTATTTTGCTATTGTTAAGCTTGGAGCTATCGCGGTACCCTTCAATTGGATGTTTCAAAGCCCTGAGATCATGTATATTGTTAATAATTCCGAAGCAAAATTTTTAATTTGTTTAGCTGGGGAAACGATGGACAAAGTATTGAAGATTCGAGATAAAACCCCTTTACTTGAAAAGATTGTTTCGGTAGGGGAGAGTAGTCAGACGGATGTCATATTTTATCACCAAATGTTAGAGGGGGAGTCGGAAGACCTTACGCCAGTTGATTGTGCTCCGGATGACATAGTAACAATCCTTTATACTTCAGGAACAACCGGACAACCTAAAGGAGCAATGCTTAGTCACAGTAATTTTTATAGTAATGCGGAATTAAATGCTTGTTATGTACTCATGGTCAGTGACCAAGACCGTTTTTTTACAGGCACCCCTTTTTGTCACATCTTTTTTGTCCTGACTGTTTTAGGGCCGATGTACAAGGGGGCGGCTATTGTAACTATGCCGCGGTTTTTTCCGGATAAGGCTTTAGAATTGATTTCAGAGTTTAAAGTCACCCATTTCGCTGGAGTGCCGACAATGTACATCTATATGCTACAAACTTATTTAGAAGATCCTCATAAGTACGATTTGAAGGCTTGGCGTTTCGCCCAGTCGGCAGGTGCAGCTATGCCCGCCGAATATATTCCAAAAATTATTGAAACCTTTGGGACTGGATTTTGTGAATGTTATGGTTCAACGGAAACAAGTGCTACCTGTACCTATGGACGGTTAGAACATGGGAAAGCTGGTTCGATTGGTTTGCCTGCCGATACTTGGGAAGTTATTGTCAAAGATACTCAAAATAATCCTGCGTTACAAGGAGAAGTCGGCGAAATCGTAGTTAAAGGACCTGGTCTTTTTAAAGGATATTGGAAAATGCCTGAAGCCACTTCAGAAGCAGTTATTGACGGTTGGTTCCATACTGGAGATCTTGGGATGGTTGATGAGGACGGCTATTTATATATCGTTGATCGTAAAAAGGATATGATAATCTGTGGAGGTTACAATATTTATCCAAGGGAGATTGAAGAGGTTTTGTATACCCACCCAGCAATTTTAGAGGTTGCAGTAATAGGAGTTAGAGATGATGTTAAGGGCGAAATCCCTAAATCGTTTGTTACTCTTAGACCGGGCCACCTAATTAATGAAGCAGAAATTATTATTTTTTGTAAGAAACGAATTGCGGCTTATAAAGTTCCTCGGATTGTAGAATTCGTTAATGAACTACCAAAAAATACGAGTGGTAAAATCTTGAAGAGAGTTCTTGCTAATTAGAAAAGTAATATGTTGAAAAAGGGATTTTGGCACTACTTTTGAAATTTTTATTTTGTCAATTTAATAAAGGAAGTATAGTATAGGTAAATATTATCATTAAGTTTTTCAAAAGAGAAGCACGCTAATCGTTTGCTTCTCTTTTTGATAAAGCTATCAATATTTATCCTCTTAACAAAACTCTCGAGATATTCTAACCCGACCGGGCAGGTCTTTACTTAATTTAAGCCTACAAAAATATTGAGCTGAATTATAATATTAGGGCTTCAATTCGTATGAAGCAGGTGGAATTTTCTGAAAATATTAAACCTATTCAGAGGTAGTAATTTATTACTACACATGGTACGATTTTAAAAGAATAATCAGAAAATTTGTAAAATATAATGTATTATGATTATTACAGGTGGTGGTATAAAAGATAATATTAACATATTAATTAGTTCCTAAGAAAATATAATTGAGGAGGAAAATTATGAGAAAGAAAACTTTAGCTCTTGGTGTAAGTCTATTATTTATGATGAGTATGCTATTAAGCGTAACTGGGTGTAGTCAAAAGCCCGCTACTACCCCCGCCGGCACAGAGAAAAAGGCGGACTCAATTATCTTAGGTGTTGCAACTTCCTTAGGCCAATTCGATGCGGCTGGAGCTCATAAAGCGGCGCAACTAGCCGTGGACGAAATAAATGCTAGTGGTGGCGTGGATGTTGGTGGTACCAAACGTCCTTTTGAAATAGTCTCAATCGATACCAGAGATGCTGAACCTTCAATCCCTGTAACAGATGCCTTGGCAGCCATCGAAAAACAAATACTGGAAAAGAAACCTACTGCGATGGTTGTTGGAGTTTTACGTTCAGAGGTCCTTCTCTCGGCCATGGATATGATCGCTAAATATAAGGTTCCATACTTGGTGTCAATTGCAATGACCCCTGATTTTGAAAAGAAGGTTGAATCAGATCCAAAATACAAGTACTTGTTTAGAGTCGGTCTAAGTTCTCCGTATCTCGTAGGTAATTTATCCGAAAACTTAGCTTATATAGGTAAAAAATTCAATTACAATAAAGTATATTTCGTAAATCAAGATGTAGCTTGGGCGAAAGGGACAAATACCGCGCTTGCAGCTTGGGCTAAAGCTAACGGCTGGACTATTGTTGGGCATGATTCTTACCCAACAGGAGCTTCAGACTTCTCCTCTACGCTTAACAAAGCAAAATTGGGTGGTGCTCAACTCATTGTTCCCCTCTTTGATATGCCTGAGTCTGCCAACTTAGTTAAACAAGCTACTGCCATGAAAGTGCCAGCTCTGTTCGCAGGATTTATTAGTTCAGCTGCTCCAGAATCAGCTTCGAAAACCTTTGGTTCAGATATCAATGGTTTAGTTAATTTCCTCTTTGAAAACGCCTCTATACCAATCAATGCGCTTCCTAAGAGTATTCCATTTAACGAGGCTTATGGCAAAAAGTTTGGCGAAGCAGAACGCGCTAAAATTACGGGTCATGGGGCAGGGCCAGCGTATGATTCCGTCTATATTGTGGCTGAAGCTATTAAAAAAGCCGGATCACTGGATGCTGACAAAATTGTTGCCGCTCTTGAGCAAACAGATATGGACGGTTTGATTGGCCATCTCAAATTCAATAAGAACCATCAAATTATTTATGGCGCTGATCCGAAAACAACTGCTGTCAGTATTGCGTTCCAATGGGTTGATGGCAAAAGGGTACCAGTATACCCTGCAGCTATCGCCGAAGGGGAAATCGTACTACCTAAATAACGTTTCGTATAAGTTAAAGAGATAGAGTAAGGGCTTAATTACAATTTAAGGAGCGTTTTTAATCAAAAAACGCTCCACCATTTTTTCGGGGGTGTTTGTAAATCATGGTCACTAACTTTCTAATCTACGGTTTAGTTAACAGTGCAATACTAATGCTCTCAGCCATTGGGTTTAGCCTAACCTTCGGTTTAAGCGGGGTAGCAAATTTTGCTCACGGTGCTATGTATCTTACCTCAGGCTTTACTGCTTGGATGCTGATCAACTATTTAGGCTTATCCCCTCTGGTGGCCATGCTTCTAACGGTTGTGCTGATGGGAATCTTAGGAGCCCTGATCTACCGAGTTATCCTAATGCCTGTACGGGGCATCGTCTTATCCGAAGTCATTTCAACCTTTGCCTTAGGTGTTGCTTTGATCGAATTCTTCCGCTGGAAAGGTTTTACGAGTTTCGATTTTAGTCTACCCCCTTTTGTGAAGGGGAGTATCGACATTTTCGGGGTGACGATTGATTATCAACGTTTGATTATCATTGGCATCGCTTTGATAATTGCGCTATTCTTGTGGTATTTCACTCATTATACCAAGACTGGTTTAGCCTTAAGGGGCATGGCTCAAGACGAGTATACAGCTTTAAGTATCGGTATTGAATCGGATTGGGCGGCCATGCTCAGCCTGGGGTTAGGCGCGGCCTTAGCGGCTATCGCAGCAATTGCCATATTACCGCTAGGCATCATTTCTATTAATTTAGGCTACGAGATTTTTCTAATTGCTCTGGCTGTTTCAGTTCTTGGTGGCTTGGAAAGCACATTGGGTCTTTTTGTAGGAAGTCTGATTCTTGGTTATGCCATGGTCATAGCAAGTACCTATCTCGGACCCCAGTGGGGTCAAGTCGTATACCTCGGTGCCATAGTCGTTGTTTTAGCGATTAAACCCTCAGGCTTATTTGGCAAATATAAAGAATTGGAGGAGAGAGTGTGAGGACGAATACTAGTCACCGGAAAGAACGCATTGATCGTGGCATAAAAGTAAGATCAGATGATATTTTTGTGCTAGCCTCCATGCGTGATCTCCTCTACGTTATTTTACCTAAAGCGATCGTCATTTTAGCTATGTTCATCCTTCCCTTGTTAAAAGATGTGGTTGGGATGTATTGGTTAAACGTGTTAGTTACAACATTAGTGATTATTCTGTTGGCCTTAAGTTGGGATTTGCTAGCGTCTGCAGGCTTAGTATCTTTAGGGCAAGCCTTCTTCTTTGGAGTTGGAAGTTATATCGCTGGTTACCTAAGCTTTAGATTCGGTTGGTCGCCACTTTTCACTATCCCCACAGCTACCCTAGTCGGGGCCATTATATGTGCACTTTTTCTTTATCCTGTCTTGCGCCTAAGAGGAATCTATTTTGGTCTGATTACCTTTGCTTTACCCCTGTTGTTTGGTAGGTTAATAGAAGCAACTAAAGTGCTGGGTGGAACCGAAGGGATGAGTGCTCTCCCCCCGCTTCACGGAATAACAGGTAAACTTTATCTGCTCATGTTTGTTGTCTTACTCACGCTGTTTGGCTTCCGAAGATTGATTTCATCTAATTATGGTTTAGTTTTTCAAGGGATCCGAGATAATGATCGAGCGGTTATTGCTGCTGGTTATAATATCCAATGGTATAAGACCCAAGCAGTATTTATAGCTGCTTTACCCGCTACCTTTGCAGGAGCTTTTGTGGCTCACCACTTCCAGTTCGTGGGTATACCCGCCTTTGCTATGGATTACTCCATCCTCCCGCTAACGGCAGTCGTCGTAGGTGGAGCCGGGACATTTATCGGTGGGGCCTTGGGAGCTGTAATCTTAATGCCACTTTCTGAAATATTACGAGAGTTTGGCTCACTTAGAGTCGTTATATATTCGCTTCTCCTCTTGATATTTTCTATCGGTTTGCCTGAAGGACTCTTTAAATATATTAAAAGAAAGTACAGCCAAATTGAACGATTGACAACGATGGAGGAAGTAAAGCATGATTGAACCTATTATCAAAATCTCCAATCTTTGCAAAAGTTTTGGTGGGACGAAAGCGACGAATGACGTTAGTTTTGAACTTAAACCCGGTGAGGCCTTAGGGATTATTGGCCCTAATGGTTCAGGCAAGAGTACCCTGATTAACTTAATAAGCGGTTTTGTCAAGCCAGACAAGGGACAAATTCTTTTCAAGGGAATGAGTATCACAGGCATGGCTCCTCATAAAATTGTTAATTTAGGAATTGCGCGTAGTTTCCAGATGTCCCGGCCCTTTTATAACATGTCCGTCTTTAAGAACCTGATTATTCCCATTTCTTCACCACGGGCCAGGAAGTTAAGAGGAGGGAAATATGGTGACCTAGATGAAGCTGCCATTCACCTCTTAGAAGAAGTGGGCTTTGAGCGGGATTCCCAAGTCCCATATAAAGAGGCAGGTGCGCTGCCCCACGGATATTTGAAGAGACTTGAATTAGCCCGTTGTTTAGCTTTAGAGCCCGACATCGTGATCTTGGACGAATTATTTTCTGGGATGAGCATGTCGGAAATAGCCAGTGTCGTCCCGCTTCTAGAACGCATAAAAAATGAAGGAAAGACACTGATCATGGTTGAGCATCGTCTTACGGAACTGTTCAAAATAATTGATAAAATCATTGTTTTAAACTTTGGTATGAAAATAGCTGAGGGCCTCCCCCGTGACGTGATGACTCAAGAAGATGTGACCAGTGCCTACCTGGGAAGCGAGGTGAAAACTGGTGCTTAAAGTTAATAATTTAATGGTTTTCTATGAGAATGCCTTAGCCGTTAACGATTTAAGTTTTGAAATTAAGCAAGGTGAAATCATTGGACTTTTTGGTTCGAATAGTGCCGGAAAGACAACCATTCTAAATACTATTTCGGGACTAACCCATCACTTAAAAGTACGTGAACAACGCAAGGGTGGCACAAGAATCACCATTTCTGGGAGCATCAATTACCTTGATACAGATATTATGTCCTTGAAACCGCGGGATAGGGTAGAGCTTGGCATCATCCTCTGCCGAGAAAGGCATCCTGTCTTTCGAGATAATACCGTTGAAGAAAATTTAAGATTAGGTGGTTATTTACGTAAAGATAAAGAAATCAAGGAGAGCATGCAGTTTGTCTATGAACTTTTCCCCCCCTTAATTAAGCTAAGAAAGAATAAGGCTGGAATGTTAAGCGGAGGAGAAAAAGAAATGGTAGCCATTGGCATGTCCTTAGTGGCAAAGCCTAAATTATTACTGATGGATGAACCATTGCTGGGTTTAAGCCCACATATGCAAGCAGAAGTTGTGAGAGCTACACAAGAGATACGCAAGCATGGTGTCACGGTGATGATGTCTGAGCAGTATGCTAGACCGATTATGCCTATTATAGACAGGGGCTATATTATTGAGAACGGAACTTTAGTCATGACGGGTACCGGTCCAGAATTGATGGATAATCCTGAAGTTAAATCGGCCTATTTTGGAACTTAATTCAGAAGTAAGAAACCAGAGCTCAGATGATCAGAAGCAGAGGGCAGATGCCGGAGGTTAGAGGCCAGAGGGCAGAAAGATAATGATGGATAGCGCTGAAAAGTAACTCATAGGATAAGATGAGGCCGGCGAGACGGCAGGGGAGATATGCGAAGTAAAGGGGTGGGTTTATTGTCCGGACAGTCTTGTAAGTCAATCAGTGAAGTATTCAAAAACTCTGTAGAAAAATCGTCCTCCCGCTCAGCTTTAATCTATCTTGGAGAGAACTATAGTTACAATAAAATGAACACCATGATAGAGCAAATAGCTGGTTCTCTCTATGAACTGGGCGTTAAGCAAAATGATAAAGTGATTATTTACGCACCTCATTGCCCTCAGTGGGTGATTGCCTGGTTTGCTATTCTCAGGCTTGGTGCGATAGCCATACCGGTGACCCATTTTTACGGCCCCAAAGATCTCAAATATATAGCCAATGATAGTGGAGCTGAAACCATCTTTTGTATGGACACTAATTATGGCTATATCGATAGAATCGCTGCAGATACTAAAATTAAGCGGATTGTTGTCTGCACGTTAGTAGATCTTATACCCCCCTGGAAAAAATTAGTTGGACACCTGTTAGATAAAATCCCTACTGGAAAATTCGATTCTCAAGGTAGAAACATCTATACCTTCCCAGACTTGCTTAAGCGTAATGCTCCTCCTCCACCCCTTCCGAACTTGACGGGCAAGGAAATTGCCGAAATACTTTATACCGGCGGCACGACAGGATTTCCTAAGGGAGTCCCCATCTGTCATGCTCTTTTAATAGAAAGTTGTACTGAACAAAGGTCGTTGAGCTCATCACTCATACCGATCGGTGAAGACATCGTTCTTCAAGGGTCGCCTCTCTATCACATCCTTGGTCAAGCCGTTGGCTTCGGTGCCTTATTTACGGGCGAAACCTTGGTTATACTTCCCAAAATGTGTCTCGATGCCATCTTTGATCATTTTCAACGCTATAAAGTTAAGACTTTTTTAGGAACTCCGACCATGTACCGAATGATTTTAGAACATGACCGCATTGACCAATACAATTTAGGAAGCCTCCAATATGTATTTTCGGGCGGAGATGTTCTGCCGCAAGAAGTGGCTAATAGGTGGCTCAAAAAATTTGGCAAACCACTCTATCAAGGCTATGGCGCTACGGAAACCTGCGGGGGGGTTTCGGGACCTCGCCCGAAGGAAGAAACACCGAATGGTACAGCGGGCAAATTCGTCTCCTTTCAAAAGAGTAAAATTCTCAATTCAGATACCTTAGAAGAAGTCCCAGTAGGTCAACCAGGTGAACTGTTTATAGCTTCGGAAAACATGGTCTCTGGTTATTGGAACAAACCTGAGGAAACAGCGATTCATTTTGTGAATATTGATGGACAAATATGGTACAAAACTGGGGACATTGTCCGGATTGACGAACAAGGCTGGCTTTTCTTCTTAGATCGGTCGGTTGATGTTATAAAGCATAAAGGGTATAGAGTTGCAGCTTCTAAAATTGATACAGTACTCCAAGAACACCCCGCTGTGATTGCTGCTTGTACAATAGGAATTAAAGATGCAGCAGTTGGGGAAAGAATAAAGTCCTTCGTAATCTTTAAGAAAGATGTCAGAGGGGTTAGCGCCTACGATCTCATTAAATGGTGTCAAGAACGTTTGAATTCTTATGAGGTTCCCCAATATATTGAGTTTCGTGATATGTTGCCCAAATCTAAACTTGGGAAAATTCTCAGAAGGGAATTACGAGACGAGGATCGTCGTAAAATGGAAAATACTTAATGGTAATAAATAACCAATCAGAGGGTACGATGAAAAATCTTTTCATCGTACCCTCTGTAATGATTTCCAATCGATACCCCGAATTTCGACGTGTAGAAAGTAAAAAATTCTGATTATTCCATACTATTCTATACTATTATATAATATAATATATATATACTATAATGGAATGTCATGATTTTGGGAGGATTATCGTGAATGTACCACCTATAGAAGAATTAAAAAAACGACTGGCAGGCTTACAAGGCTCTTTAGCCAGCAAGGGGTTATCTAGTGCCTTAATTTTTCAAAATGCTGATCTCTATTATTATACTGAACTATATCGAGAGAACTATTGATGGTTATGGATAGTGCTTAGAATAGAAGAATGTTTATGAAGAGGGAGAGGGAACAAAATGAAAATCTCTATTCAAACCGATGAGATTTTGCGTCTACAACGGGTCGCTTTAGGTAAAGAGGCGGCTGATCTCATTTTATCCGGAGGGACTGTGCTAAATGTTTATACTGGGGAACTGCTTCCGAATTACGAAATTTTGGTTTCGGGTGAACGTATTGCCTATGTAGGACCTGACCAAGGATTTCCTACAGGTCCAGAGACTTTACGGCTTGATGTCCGCGGACAAGTAGTGATTCCGGGGCTTATTGACGCTCATTGCCACCTGGATTATTGGCTGGGGTTAAGAGAATTTGTCGCTTTTGCCCTTCCTAAGGGCACGACAACGGTGATTACCGAAACCACTGAGGTAGCCAATGGCATGGGTATAGAAGGTGTGCGGGCGTTTGTGGCGAAATTACCCACCTATCCCCTGAGAATTTTCGCGACAGCCCCAGTTATTACCTTTCTTTGTTCACTTAGAACAAAGAAGCCAGCAGTTAGCGTGGCTGAAATGTTAGAAATTCTAGAATACCCAGAAATATTAGGCCTGGGAGAGGTATATTGGTCCCGTGTGGTGGGTGGTGCAGTGGAGGAAGGTCTAAACACGTTAGTCTCCAAGGCGCGTTCTCTAGGTAAAACGGTGGAAGGGCATGGTGCCGGAGCCAGAGATGGCAGGTTAAATGCCTTCGTTGCCTATGGAGCAGATAGCTGCCATGAGTCGATAAGTTCTGAAGATGTGCGAGCTAGGTTGCGCCTAGGTTTAGCGACGATGATTCGCGAAGGTTCGATCCGCCGTGAGTTGGAAATCGTTATACCAGAGCTAATCAAGCTGGATATCGACTTGCGTCGAGCTATCTTGGTATCCGATGATGTATGGCCCCACCATTTAGTTAAATATGGGCACATGGATTATATTGTGAATAAGGCGATAGCTTCGGGATTGAATCCCATCACAGCGATTCAGATGGCCACTTTAAACCCAGCGGAACATTTTCACCTTGATGCTGATCTAGGCGGGATTGCCCCAGGAAAATACGCTGATCTAGTGGTTATTCCTACAATTGATAAGATTGATGCCCAAGTGGTTATCATTAAGGGTCGGTTGGTGGCCCAGCAAGGGCGACTGGAAATTGATCTACCGGCTGAGTATTATCCTGCTGAGTTTAGCCACAGTCTCAAACTTCCCACCGTGGCACCTGAGTTCTTTCAGATTACGGCCCCTGGTACTAGTGTGCAGGCGAGGATTATTTCGATGGTAACAGAAATTGTCAACCGAGAGGTTCTTCTAGAAATGCCAGTGCATAATGGATTGCTCCAACTGAGAGATGATATCTTAAAAATTGCAGTCATCGATCGTTTTGAAGGGACGGGCAACAAGGCTCTCGGCTTAATTAAAGGCTACGGTCTGCGGCAGGGGGCGTTTGCGATCAGTGCGTCCTTTGATGAAGGAAATGTTGTCGTTGTCGGCAGTAATGACCTGGATATGGCCATAGCGATAAATCGCTTGCAGGAACTAGGGGGAGGGATGGTGTACTGTTGCGATGGTGTTGTGAAGGCAGAAGTGGCATTACCCATATATGGGGGAATTTCTGCGCTTCCTGGACCGCTGGTGGCTGAACGGCTGGAGTTTCTGATCAGCACCTTACAGGAGATGGGCTGTCACGTCGAAAATCCTCTTTTGACACTCTTGACAATCACTTTTACGGCTATACCTTCTTTGCGGCTCACGATTCGGGGGTATTGGCTGTCTAAGGAAAATCGAATAGTTGACCTATTCGTCTAGGAACCATCACTATCTCCTTATAATGTCCAGCATTCCATATTTACATCGAAACTTGCTCCCTGTAATAGAGCCAACTGCTTCCTCAACGACTTCTTCCTGCGGTAGAAGTTTGAGGGAAGCAGGAACCACTACAAAACCGGCTCCGGTCCAAACAATGACCATCTGTTCCGAAGGTGTCTCCCCAATACAGAGTTTTCCTTTAGAAATGGAGAGCAGAGAGGGATCGACATCAAGTAACTTGTGATTAGACTGAGAATAAAACTCATAGATTGTTTCTATCGTAATTCCCAATACTTGCAACAATTGACTAGAGAACCGGGTGACAATAGGAGTAACACCTGGGATCAATAAAAATTCATCGGTTGGAAAAAGCGGATGTGAATCGAAAGCTGCTCCAGCATCATGCTCCAATGGTGTAACAGTAATATTTCTGTTAATAAGTGAAATCTTTTCGACACCGGCTTTCACTAGCAATTCAGTTTTAATCGGAATTCCATGCGGAACAAGATAGGTATATTTATCAAGCTCCAGGACGTCAAGCGGAATATCTAATTCACGACCATAGGACAACTCAAGCACCCTCTTTCCCTAAAAAATACAGAGCGAACTCGTCAACTATAGTAGAACATCGAGTCTAACGATTGGTTGAAGCAGCATCATCAACATCAGATCCGTTAAAATATTAGTTCCCTGCACGCTATTTAAGACATACTTTTCGAACCGCATTTGCCATTTCCCCTAGATCCTTTATGTCATAAATGGCTGTTGCTGCTCGAATAAATGGGCGAACACTTTTTTCATAAGCATATTCATCGTCCTCATCATCCATAGTGCGAAAGATGAAGAAACTCTTTATTTTTCGGCTTATTTTTTTGACTTCTTCAGCTGATTTTTGAGGTTCAGCAGTAAACAAATCGGAAAGCATAAGTACGACTGTTTGAGACATGAATTTATCATGATGCTTCTCTTGTAGGGTTCTAAGAGCTGTTGCAATACTGGTTGTACCGCCCCAGTTTTTTCGAATTTTTATTAGATTGACAGTTTCTTGCCAGGTCTTCTTAAGATCTTTTGTAACACATTCCAAATCTTCGGCAAATATAAAAATCTCTTTCTTGGATAATTCCAAACCAACAGCTTGAATCAGTTGGATCAGCATCGTTATCCAGACCTGCATCGACCCGGAAGTGTCTAAAATGATGACAAGTCGAGGTTTCTTAATAACCCTAGTTTTATATTTCAGGTCAATTAAGACACCGCCAGTTTGTATGGACCGTCGCAGGGATCTCCTTAAGTCAATTTGTGTCATAATTTTACTATGCTTACGGTTCCGGGATAAACTTGTAACTAGACGCTGGGCAATTTTGCGCAGTTGTCTTCGCGCATAAACCACATCATCATCCGTTATCTCGTCTTCCTGAACAGATAAGGACCCACTCGTTAGACTCTCTTTATTAACGGCAAGATTCTTACCGGTTATAGGCCTATTTGCCAGTAGGTGATAATGAATGGACATCTTCTGAACCGGAATAGACAAGGTACTTGTGCTACTAATCCCACTACCACTAACAGCCTCTTCTCGAGTAGAAACCGCAGCAGAAAAACTAAAAATCGAAATAAGCCATTCCCAATAACACTGGCATTGATCTCTGACGACTGCGGGAATTACAGGTTTTGGCACACCCATTTCCCGCCGCCTTTCTTTGTAAACAACTCTTGATCTTCCCGGGTCTTTAAGAAAAGCGAGTTTAACTGATTCAAAAACATGGGATCCAAGCTTGGCTTCTTCATATTGACAGCAGCTTGCCCCAAGTCTAGACTTTCTGAGACGGATGGTTGCTTCAACAACTCTAAATCTTCCCGCAGTAAGTACATAGTACGGGCAATTTGCAGAGCTAAGCCAGGGCGCATACCTACGACCTTCCGCATCAGGATAGTAGCTTCCCTAGTCATCGTTGGAAAATCAAGATAAAGATAGACACATCTTCTGCGCAGTGCATCGCCAAGGTCTCTAATGGCATTAGAGGTAAGAATTACCGGAGGATGAGTTTTAGCCTTGACAGTACCGAATTCCGGGATAGAGACCTGAAAATCGGAAAGAATCTCCATCAGAAAGGCTTCGAACTCAGGCTCAACTTTGTCAATTTCATCAATCAGAAGCACAGGTGGCTTCTTAGCCTGTATTGCTGCCAAGAGCGGCCTTGGTAGTAAATAGTCTGCTCCAAAAACGTTTTCTTTTCCACCTTTCTGAATGTCAAGGATCTGTTTCTGGTAGTTCCATTCATATAGGGCTTTCCCCTCATCCAGTCCCTCATAACACTGTAGGCGAATCAACTCTGTCTTAAGGATAGTGGCCATTACTTTTGCTACTTCTGTTTTTCCACTTCCTGGTGGACCCTCAACTAGGAGCGGCTTTCCCAACTCAAGTGACATATACATCGTAAATGCCTCTTCATCCGAGCATATATAGGAACAATCTCTCCACATACTTTCTCTTAGGGACTGAGGTGTTATTGTAGTAATAACTTGATTAGGTTCCTCTTTATAGGATAATAGATCCCAAGCAGAGTCAGGAGCGTCTTGGGGGAGTATACCCGGTACATTATTTCCAATCCATTTACGTTTAATAGTTTGCCATGAAAGTCTCTTCACAAAGCCACCTCCAGGATGATAAATCAACAATGGCCGTACAGTCTCACCATTTAAATAGTCGAGCCAGATAGTAAGTAATAAGGATAGAGACAATCAGAAAAATGATAGAAATCCCGAATCGCAACCAATTGTTGCTGAAACGGCCGCTTACTGCATGTCCTGCAACCGGGAACAACATACCTAGTAAGGCAGCTAGAACAATAGCTTTCAACATACGACTGACTCTCCTATTCTTATGAGATAATAAATGCAGTCATTTATAATCCTGTCCATAACAATCACTAGACAGGATTATAAATGACTGTCACGCATAGAAGGCGATATGTCTATACATTTGACTAAGACTCAGATGGAGTTTTACTCCATCTGAGTCTATTATTATATACCAATACTCTTAATTCTCTGGCACTGGTAATTGTCCCCACTTCGGCATCGGTAATTCTTCTGGGGATTCCCAGTCCTTCGTGGATTGCATCCATGGTGCTTTATTCACAAAATCGTCATGAGCAAGAGGTACTGGCGGATGGCTGACCCACAAGGGATCAAACTCGTTCTTAATCGCCAGAAGCCACTCGTGATAGTTCGGTCCGTATTGAGGGCCTGTCAAATAAAGCGGCTGGTGAGGCCCGATAAGGGAGGTGTAGTAGCGATTCTTGATATTCATCTTAGATGTTTCAACGTAGAATTGATCCACTCCGGCGGTGTCTTCGCGATGATCCCAGTAAACTAAGAACTCGGAGTATCCCTGGTGACCTAATTCAAAGCTTTGGAACCAACCGGGATCACCAAAGTCTGGCATCAGTGGTGGAGTGTATTTTCTCTTAAGTTCTGCATAAGTCTCACCATGAATAGTAGCCTGGGTAAGAGACTCGATAATGTAGTCAACGGAGACATAGGAACCGCACATCAGCCACATACCTGCCGAGTCGGCATTTTTGATCCAAGACTCATCAGTGGGTTTGGTACGCAGTTCAATCCCACCTAGTTCTGTCATAATATCATTAAGCACTTTTTCCTGATAGATCATATCCTCTTCTGAGGTAAAACCTACGAGCAGCACTCTGACAATGTGGAAGTTCTTGATGGTTTCCTCATCTTCTTTTAACCAAATGTCCCAGAACTCCTCCTTGTCTTCTGCCTTAGAAATGGCGCGCCAGAAAAGGGGAACCTTGGTTAAAGCGGCAGCTATTTCAGCTTGGGCAATGTCGAACATAGCCTTAACTTGCTCTCTTTTGCTGGGCATACGGTAATTGATCCATTTAACCCGCTTTGGCGGTAGGGCTAGGGCTGTGTTAGGAGAGATGCCCGTCGGTATTAACGGTTCAGGCTGCCAGGGCAGGGTCTTGATAGCCATTTTGGTAACAATACCTAAGCAACCCCTCAATCCTGTAAACCCTCTTAATAGACCCCTTAGGTCAGGACCAGGGCCTTCACCCCAGAAGGGATCATCACCGCCATCGGCGAGAGAACCCATCTTGACAATTTCGCCATCTGGGAGAACAAGCTCAGTGGCGAGAATACGTCTGTGGGGAAGGCCAATCCGATGACTCAGTGGGGACCAGCCGTCACCAATCAGGTTGGCAATGGCTGAGCATTGCCCGCCGCCGCCGCCGATAACAGAATAGGCACCCTTGTCTAAGGCTTCTTGTTGAATAGAAGATAGTATGACGCCTGAACCAACATTGACACTGAAGTGTTTTTCATCCATCTCAAAATCATTCATCCGCTTCAGGTCAATGATTAGTTCATTCTCCACATGGCAGTGAGTCCGAGGGCCGTAGAAACCGGTGGAGTATGGAACATAGGGTACATTATAACGGTTGCAAATTTTGACAATCTTCTGCACTTCTTCAGTTGTCCTCGGTAAAACAACTGCATGAGGGATTGTTGTCATCACGCGTTCGTAGCCAAGACCATTTTCATACCCACCTGGGCCAGATCGGTAGCCTTCGCAGATCGCCGGATCCTCAGAAATATACTTGGAACCCACGATGACTTCAAATGCACTATAAGCATCTTTATTAATACTCATTGTTACACCTCCTTATATTTCAATTGACGCTAAGATAAGTTCAGAAATATCCATGACTTTGACATTATCGCCATCCTCTTTGGCAACCTGGGCAAAGTTAGTATTGCAGCGTGGGCAAGCAGATACAAGAACTTCAGCGCCCACTGCTTTAACTTCATCCAGTCGATGGTTAGCTGAGAACTTAGCAAGTTCAGGGAAAGCTTCTTTTGTTCCTCGACCAGCTCCGCAACAGAAGGCATTCTCGCGAACTCTGATCATTTCAACAAAATCCGCTCCAGGGATGGCATTCAACACATTTCGGGCCTGGAGGTATAGCCCCTGTCTACCGCGTCTTCTCAAAAGTCCTGGGAAGATCATGCCCATCCAACCACGTTCTCCTTTATAAGGAGTCCAAGGATCACAGAGTCTGCTCACTCCGCAGGAATCATGGTAGGTGAAGCGCATATCAACAGGTTTTGTCAATTTAAGTTTTCCATCAGCTACAGCCTGATCGGCAAACTCTATAAGATGAATGACCTCAAAGCCAAGGTCTGCTGTAGCAATATCCAGCAATTTAGGATAGTCAACCTTCCAGGTGCGATAACATTCCGCACAGCTTGTCACCAATGTTTTTGCTCCTGAAGCCTTCACTGCTGCAATATTTTCTAGGGCGATTGCCTTGGCTTCTTTAACCATACCTACAGAGTAGAGCGTGTTTCCACAGCATTTTTCATCTTTCATCAGCATGAAGCTAACTCCGGCTGCGTTGAATATCTTCGCGGTTGCTTGCGCTATACTAGGAGTGGCATAGGCTGAAGAACAGCCAACATAATAGATTACATCTGCCTTTTCCGCGACCTTGATGTCCTTGGTCAGCCACTTAACCCGGCTTTCCGAGGTACCGTATTGGTTTTGCGTTGTAGCAACATTTTGAGCAATTTTTTTGTGGGCTGGCATGGGACCAGCACCATCATCGACAGCCTTAATTCTCAAGGCCTCCAGTGTCAGACCGATTTCAAGATCAAGGTTACGTTTACAGCCGACATCACAGGCCCCACAAAGTGGGTCAGCGTAGATGATTTCCAGGAGTTTATCTGTCCATTCCAACTTTCCAGCTGCAATAGCCAAGCCTATTCTCATCTTACCCATAGCTCCGTAAGCATCGAAGTCATTCCACAAGTTACTTGGGCATCGCGTATTAAATTTCATGCCAGGATTATACGTATGTTCTACCCAATAACATCCTTTGCATTTAATGCAATGTTGCATGTCATAGATAAAATTGTTTAGGTTGGTAACTTCAAAAGCTACGGGGGTTTTGGGGGTTTCATAGCGGTCTTTCTTCATAAGATCAATTACTGACATAGTTCCTCCTCCTTTCTTAGAAACAAAGGTTTCCAGGGTTCATGATATTGGTAGGATCAAACACTTTCTTCACACGTTTCAAGGCTATTGTATAGTTACCAGCACGGTTGAATACGATTGGAGCAATCTCACCATACGGTCTAGAGAAGAAACCACCCGCATTCATTAAGGCCACTGAGGCCTCACGGTTCAGCTTGGCAATCATGGTTTTTTCTTGTTCATTTTCTGGATCATAGAAAAAGTTAAACTCCATATGACAAGCACGATTGTGTTCGATAGGCTGAATATATTTACCGATGTCTGCCAGAGGATAACCGTGTTTTGCGGCAACTTCTTCCACGACTTTAATGAAATCGGGTGCCTTATCAGGTTTTGTAATAAAGAAGATGTCTTGACATCCGCCTCTGAGACGATTTTTCCAATATTTAACGTCTGCTGGCCACGGTGTCCTAAGCATGGGGAGAAGTTTTTTATTCATACCTGGAAAACCGGGTAGCTTGTCTGAAAGAAGTATATTGGAAAATTCGTTTTTCAAAACGTCTGCCAGAAACTTCTCTTCGTAGGCAATTTTCTCTTCAGGTCTTCGCAAAAGTCCGCTGATGGTTAGAACAAGAGTCCAAGGCGGGAGTTTAGCACAGAGTGTGTCAAAGTCCTCAACCTTATCTGCAACAATACCTGCCAGATCGACATTGTTGAGGAGTAGACATTCCTGACCAATTCTTCTGGGTAGAATTCTATAGAGAAAATCCATAGCAAGTGAGAGATCATCAATGGGAGCAAACAAAATTTTGTCTATTCTGGGTATGGATTCAATTTTCATGCTCATCCAAGTAACAATACCCATAGTTCCTTGGGCACCCTGCATAAAACGATAGAAGTCAAGGCCAGGTCCGGATGGGTTAGCACCTCTTGAATGTGATTCTGGGAAATTGTTAACACTAGCTGATCCAGATCTGAATACTGTCCCATTCGCCCATACTATCTCCAGCGACTGAGTTGGCTCACCATAATCATAGACTATATTCGTCGGTACTTCTCTTTCGAGGGTATCGGTCAACACTGACCGATCTGGGCGGGGCAAAAGCGGCATAATGGGACGCATTCCCTTTTCCTTCAAGGCCTCCGTAAGCTGTTTCCAGGTTACACCCGCTTCAAACCTAACAAGGCGGTTAGAAAGATCAATTTCGAAGATCTTATTCATCCTTAGAAGATCAATCACTACGCCACCCTGCTTAGGTATCGTATTTCCATGAACATGTACTCTAGAACTGACGGGAACAACTGGGATGTTCTTTTCGTTACAGTATGTAACGACCTTGGCCACCTCTTCTGTGCTTCCTGGCCATACCACGGCATTGGCCAATCCCGAAGGAAGAAGACTTAAATCGCTCGAATAACGAAGAAGATCTTCTCTTGTATTGCTCGCGTTTTCCTTCCCAACAATCTTTGATAATTCATCCAGCATGAATAGTGTTCCTCCTTTCAAATATCAAACTAAACAATGGATTTAGCTTTCTGGAAGGGATTGCCATTTGCCCCTTCACTTGATTAATAGGGAAAAGGTTTTATTATAAATACACCTCCACTATTGTCCTATGCGTACTTTTTTATAGTTAAATTATACTAATAGTCATCTGTAACATCTATTGACGTATTATTACAAACATTCTAGTAAACTGGCCTTGTTATTGTTAACTCTATACAAAGAGGTCCGGCTGCCAGTATTTTAGCAGTCGGACCTTTTTTACTAACTCCTACATCATGCTGCAGGATAAATTTCTCCCGCTCATCTTCCGGAATCCCCAGAAGGAGAAGGGCCTGGTAGTAGATCAAATTCGTCGGCGCCGACGAATTTGACCTCGCCGTCATCGCCGGAAGCGAATAGTTTATCTCCATATTCTTCAAAGAGCTGCATCAGCCTGTTGGCTGTGCGCTGGGAATAGCTT
>DOPS01000006.1:24509-25265 GCA_003512645.1 Desulfosporosinus sp. | reverse complement strand
TATAACACCGATACCACCATAAAGTAAAACCCCTGAGGAAACTAACAGGTCTTTTGTCTTGACAGACATCCTCTTTTTGGCCTCGTCGAAGCCAAACACTAGGGAGTAAACTATGATACTAACCCCCAGAATTACACCACCCTGAAACCCCCCGCCGGGGCCCAGTTCTCCGTGGACTATTACATACAGCCCAAAGAGTTGAATAAACGGTATTAATAATTTGGTGACCGTTCTCTTGATGATGTCTTTGTCTTGATCTAAGACATCCGGAAACGTTGCGGTTGGCTTAACACCGATACTAGCGGGAGTTTTTTTATTAGCCGTGACCCCGATTTTCTGTGAGTCTAAAGTGCCCGGTTTCTTGTTCCGCACCCTTAGGAGCAGAATTAAACAAAAACCAGCAGTGGCCACAACAGTCGTTTCGAATAAGGTATCATACCCTCGGAAGTAGGCCAGAATAGAAGCAACAACGTTTAGCTGGCCCGCGTGTTCGTAAGAGTTCTCTAGATAATAGGGCGTCACCACATGGGTATTGGGCGCAATGTTAGGATCCCGCAGATGGGGGAGGTCCATGGTTCCATACAGCAGGACAGCTGCAACTCCAAGGGCTACCAGCAGAGCAGGAATGTTTATGTGTTTTTTGCCCTCATCGACAGACTTCGTACGACCTAAGATAACTAAGAACAGAACCGTGGAAATACCAGCACCCACAGCCGCCTCTGTAATAGCTACGTCAACGGCATTCAGCCGGCACCA
>DOPS01000006.1:0-24428 GCA_003512645.1 Desulfosporosinus sp. | reverse complement strand
TCGGTTTCCCCATACTTATTGCCTTTCATCCAAGGTTTAACACCCTTCATAAAAGCCGCCTTAGCCAAATAGTGAGTTGCTGTAGTGTTAATGATAAAAATCGTAATCATTATTATCAGCAATTTCAGGCTTACTTGGGTAAATCCTGAATAAATCATAAGGCCGATAATAATGCAGGCTTGCCCTAGGGAATCCGCTTTGCCCGCGGCATGCATCCTGGTAAAGAAATCAGGAAACCTGATTACCCCAATGGAGGCAACCAGAAACAAGAAACATCCTATGACTAAGAATAATCCTGTAAGAATAACGCGAATATCCATATGCATATTTTCCCATCCCGTTGCTAATTTTTTTTCATCTGTCGAAACGGCCAGATTCAACGTATTTTAGAAATGCCAATACAGCAGTAAAGTTAATCAAGACATAAACAAAGGCAATATCTATAAAAAGATCAGGTCTGCCATACATGAAACCTATTAGGAGCAGGATGACTACTGTTTTGGTTCCGAAGAAATTAACGGCCAAAATCCTGTTAAAAACAAAGGGGCCAATCACTAACCGATAAAGTATGAGCACTGCAGATAATATAATCGTAAATGTAGCTAAATCAAACATATTTGCCATACGTCTTGCTTACCTCCTTACACCGTCTTCAATTTCGTATATCTTCGCCTGCATCGAACCGGACAGTAAACCTTCGGCAGTTTCCCTTGATACAGCATGAACAATATATTCATGACGGTTGACATCAATGGTGATGGTTCCAGGTGTCAGGGTAATCGAGTTAGCCAGGAGAGTAATGGATGCGTCTGTTTTTAAGGTGTGTTTGAATCTTACAATGCTTGGATCAATAGGCATCTTGGGATGCAGAATAAGGTATATGAGATGCCAGTTAGCCAACACAACCTCCCAGGCTAACCAAGGAAAATATTTAACGAGTAGAATGATTCTCCTTAGGTTTGGTCCCTTAGACATCTTGCCTATTAACAAATCGTGGGACCAGTAGGCTACCAGCAGACAAGAAACCACCCCAAGGATCAGGAACATTGGTGCAGTTTGCCCGGATAAACTAAACCAAAAAATAAACATCAAAATGAATGTTAGAAAAAAACTAAGCATATTTGCCCACAACTCACAATCTATTGTTATTCTTGGTTACTAGTGTATTGATACGTTTATTGTTCGAGGCTGAAGTATGATAAGAAACACCTCTTAGCTTAAGCACCTCCCCACGTTTTTTAATGGTAATCATTAGACATTTCCCGGTAGAGTTCTGTAGACTTTATAAAAAAGTCTTTTGTGTTTATTACCATCCATTTAAAAATTGGGTACAGCTAACTTACCCAAAAATCGACAAAGATAACAATAATCATTTAACATCAACGCCATTAGTACGACATCGCATATCACATGATTAAATAGTAAGAGCCTTTTATAGAACTGAACTCCAACTATTATGTAGAACATAAGCGCAAGATTATTACAAACAGTCCATAAGTTAACTTGCAGCTTCAGGTGATAAGGTCACAGTTGAAGACGGTTTCAACGAATTATATCAAAATATCACCTAATATACCAGTATAATTCTAGGTCAAAGGCAGTGATAAAGCATGATAGTCCATGACAACCGCTAGTAGTTAATAGTTCATAATACATATTTCCTATTAAGGAATGAACTATAATTCAGTAGTATTAAAAATTTTTATACAATTATATTTAATAGCATATAGCAACCCGATAGGTTGTAATAAAGGGTGTAAATGCAAATAATTCTTCATAAAGTTAATGCAATTTGGAAATTTATACATAAATTCTACAAATAGTTTTTAGTTTAGGCCGTTTTGTGTTTGATAACACTAAAATAACAGGCTTCTGCCTGTATGGAGTTTACTTCTACTTGGGAAGTGAGAGTCTCAGATTCGATCAAAAAACACGGGTGTAGGAAGAAGGTTTTCCTACACTCGTGTTTTAATGTTGTTGGTTCGGCACTCTTTGCTAACACTCAATGAGTTAATCTGCTGAGGAACGTCTGGGTTCGTTTTTCTTGCGGGTTACTAAAGATCTGAACCGGAGAGCCTTCTTCGACAATCCGGCCTTCGTCAATAAAGATTACCCTGTCTGCAACTTCCCTGGCAAAGCTCATTTCATGAGTCACAACAACCATGGTCATACCATCTTCTGCCAACTGTTTCATTACAGTGAGAACTTCCCCGACCAGCTCAGGATCAAGTGCCGAGGTTGGCTCATCAAAGAGCATTATCTTAGGATGCATAGCCAGCGCCCTAGCAATAGCTACTCTCTGGCCCTGTCCTCCAGATAGAGTCCCCGGATAGCAGTTTTGTTTATCGAAAAGGCCAACTTTAGAGAGCAACTCCCGGGCGACTTGGCTTGCGTCGTTCTTTCTCTGTTTAAGCACATGTACGGGAGCTTCGATGATATTCTCTAATACAGTCAAGTGAGGAAAGAGATTGAATTGCTGAAACACCATTCCCACTTGACGACGAATCTGATTGAGACTGCTTGATTTACTTTCCAGAGGTACGTTGTCGATCAAGATTTCTCCCGCGGTCATTGTTTCCAGTCCATTTAAACAGCGCAGAAAAGTGCTCTTTCCCGAACCACTCGCTCCGATGAGGACAACAACCTCGCCTGCGGACACGGTTGCATCGATCCCGTCAATCACTCGATTCTTGCCGAAGTCTTTAACTAGACCATTAACATTGATCATTGATTTTTCACCCCCCCCTTGCCCGGTTTTCTTTAGATAATCGCCATTCCAGACTGTGTAAAAGCCCTGAGATCACAGTGGTCATCAGTAAATAGAGCACTGCGGCGGCGGTGTAGAGTTCCATAGGAGCATAGGTCACACTGGCAAAGCGTTGGGAAGTTTGCAGGAGTTCCGACATTGTAATAACGGAACATAGAGATGAATCTTTTAAAGTGATGATAAACTGATTACCTAATGAAGGTATTGCTATCCGCAAAGCTTGGGGAAAGATAATCCTGCGCAGAGTCAAGAATTTCCCCATGCCAAGAGATAAAGAAGCTTCTGTTTGCCCTTTTGGAATTGCCTCAATACCACCTCGAAAGACCTCGGCGAGATACGCTCCACTATTGATTCCCAGTCCTATTACAGAAGATGAAAAAGCATCTAAAGTGATGCCAAGCTGAGGCAATCCGAAATAGATGAGAAAGAGCTGAACAAGCAAAGGCGTACCCCGAATCAGCCAAATGTAAACATGAGCAATATAGCGCAGAGGCGTGTGAGATATCTTCAGGAGAGCTGCTACCAGACCTATGACGATACCAATGGCAATCCCCAGTACTGCAAGTTCTATGGTCAATACTGCCCCCTGCAACAAAAAAGGCAGATATTTAAAGATGATACTAAAGTCAAGATTCAAAGCAACTTACCTCCAGTCTGATCAGAGCGGCACCCCTTTGCTGATCGGCTTTCGGCTTATCGAATATCCGCACTGAAATATTTTTCGCTAATTTTTTGATAGGTTCCGTCATCCATCATTTCGGCTAAAGCACTGTTCACAGCCTCCAGCAATTTAGGACTGTCTTTACGAATCGCGATGCCCATCTTCTCCGTATATAACAAATCACCGACCAGTTTGTAAGGGTAATTATTCTCTTTAATGGCATTTAAACCGACAATCTTATCAGTAATCACACCATCGAGTCTTCCGTTGGCCATATCATTAAAGGCATCAGGGTCACCTTTATACGTCTTGACGGTTGCCCCCAATTCTCGAGCTTTCGTTTCGAATGTTGTACCCAGCACAACCCCGATGGTTTTGCCTTTGAGATCAACCCCTCCACTGATCTTCGATTCAGAGGGCACAATAACTTGGGCTCCTGAACGGTAATAGGGGGTACTGAAATCTACTTTAAGCAACCTCTCGTCAGTAATCGCCATGCTTCCTAAGATCATATCAAACTTGCTGGCGATTAACCCAGCAATGAGTCCATCCCATTCGGTGGCGATAGGGGCTGGGTTCACGTTAATTCTTTTTGCAATCTCTTGGCCTATTTCAACATCAAATCCAGTAAGTTCGTTCTTCTCGTTAAAAAAATTGAAGGGTGGGTACTGACCACTCATAGCATAAGTCAATTTTCCATCGGCCTTAATCCGGTCCAAGGTTGTAGTAGGTGTTGGGTCAGAATTACTCTTTGATGCACCACAGCCAGCCACGACCAACAAGAATAGGGTGGCGATAATTAACATATTAAATTTTTTCATTTCTTTTCTACCTCCTCTGAAACTTTAAAGTACCTCACAAAAACAAAGCTTTACACTCCTTACACAAGCAAAAGATCACCTCCGATGATGCCTTAATAGAGTTTATCAACAAGCTTAATCTAACAACTTACAATGATAATATAAGTTGTTACTCTCCAAACTATACCATATTTTATAACTTTAGGTCAATTTCTTAAATTTGTAAGAGGGAAAACAAGGGGTTGACATTTTCTGACTAACAACTTAGTATAATACAAAAGGTTGTTAGTTGTGAGTCTTCGTTACAGGGACACTCGGCCATCCTTGGTCAGGTTTTTCTGTACAAAATATGAATAAATAACACGGAGGTAGAATGAATGAATGAATTACGACAAAGGTTATGGCCTAATATAAGTGACGAACAATGGCATGATTGGCATTGGCAAATGACCAATCGCATAACAAACCACGAGAGATTAGTAGAATCTATGGCTCTTTCCTCAGAGGAAGCTGAACAAATTCAAAAGTGTCTGGTAAACTTCCGCATGGCAGTCACGCCTTATTACTTTTCCCTGATGGATCCCCAGGATGTTGAGTGTCCGATCAGAAAACAAGCAATTCCTTCAATTCATGAGTTGACTAAATCCTCATGTGATTTAGAAGACCCGCTACATGAAGAAGGAGATTCACCTGTACCGGGACTGACACATCGCTATCCTGATCGTGTTCTGCTCCTAGTAACAGATCAATGCTCAATGTATTGCAGACATTGCACCAGAAGAAGAATGGCTGGACAGACTGACCAGGCTTTACCTCTGAATCGATTCAAGCGCGCCCTGGAATATATCCGTTCCAACCCACAAATTCGTGATGTTCTGATATCAGGAGGAGATCCATTGACCCTTTCTGATGACCGTTTAGAGTTTATCCTGTCCAGTCTTCGATCGATCCCCCACGTTGAGATCATTCGGATCGGGACAAGAACCCCGGTAGTTCTTCCTATGCGTATTACAGATAACCTCATCGAGGTTCTGAAAAAATACCACCCGATCTGGATTAATACCCATTTCAATCATCCTCAAGAGATTACCATTGAAGCCCGTAATGCCCTGACCAAACTGGCGAATGCTGGAATTCCACTTGGGAACCAGTCGGTTTTGCTTAAAGGGATCAATGATTGTCCTGTGATTATGAAAAAACTGCTCCATGAATTGGTGAAATGTCGGGTAAGGCCTTACTACTTGTACCAATGCGACTTATCGAGCGGTATTGAGCATTTCCGGACATCGGTCAGTACAGGGTTAGAGATTATCGAAATGCTCAGGGGACATACCTCCGGGTTTGCAGTTCCTACCTTTGTTGTCGATGCCCCGGGAGGTGGCGGTAAAATCCCCCTGCAGCCTAACTATTTGATTTCGCAATCCAGCGATAAGGTCATCCTGCGTAATTATGAAGGAGTCATCAGCGTATATCAGGAACCGGAAAATACAACAAGCCGCTGTAAGACCTGCTCAGATCCATGTTCAAACTTGAAAACTCGCCAGATTGGTCTTGGGAAATTGCTGACGGGTGAGCGGATTAGCCTGATACCTCAAGGAAATATGCGCCAGGAGCGAAGGAAGCAGGTTTCCGGAAGTTTCGGAGGTAGAGCAAATGCTTAACACAATGAACGCGGTGAGTTACTCAAGCCCCATTACCGTGGATGAGAAAAATAAACGACTGATCGTTGATGGCTACCCACAAGGAACAAAGCCCACGTTGTTCGGTCGACATCTGATTTATTTGGCCTTAAAAAAGAAACTGGAAAAAATATGGCTTTGGGCATTGCCGGCCGATGTTCCCGATTTCCTACGATGCGGCTTTCGTACCGAAGGCACCCTCTTCCAGAACAACTACGAGGAATTTGCGGTTAGCCTTGCCTATTATGTTCGTGGGGGAAGAGGGCATTCCCATAAATTGCAATCCGAGAACGAGATTATCCATTCTGTCAGGACGGAACCGATCCATCAGACGCGAAGCTTGCCTCATGGAATAGAGTTGAAACTCTTAAATGAATCCTTTGCCCAGCAAATATCCCAGTTGCTTACTAAAGTATTTACAAGTTATCCCTCCCCAGTGGGGGACCCACAATATATCCGCTCCTTAATGCAACAGGGAAATATTTTTGCAGGAGCATTCTCACAAGAAAAGCTGATTAGTGTGGCAGCTGCTTATCCAAACCAAAGCCTTAAGCGTTGCGAAATGACGGATTGTGCAACAATAGAGGAATACCGGGGGCATTCACTCTCCGAGCGTTTGCTGTGGATGTTAGAGCATGAAGTTCAAAAGAAGGGTTCATTCAACGTATATACTCTGGCACGGGCTCAGTCCTACGGAATGAATAGAGTATTTCACAAACTTGGCTACAGATATCAAGGCCGCCTGATTAATAATTGCCATATCGCCGGTTCCTATGAAGACATGAATCTGTGGGTTAGATAGGTATAATTATGAATAATAAGAAAATTGTGGTACCCGTGGATGCTTCTACTCCTTCCAGACGTGCCTTGACCCTAGCTATAGAGTTAGCTCAAAACACGGGTGCCAAGCTCACCGTACTATATGTCAAGGAAATGATCGTGCTTTACCACGGAGCAATAGATCATGGAAGTCAATATATCCCATTCAATAACTTAGATGCTGAGGATATCTTGAAGGCTATATTGACGGATATGGGTATCCAACCCGATTCAATTTGCAAAAGAAGTGCTACTGGCAATCCTGCTAGGTTGATCGTTACGGTCGCAACAGAAGAAAGAGCGAATCTTATTGTAATGGGCAGCAGAGGCTTGGGGCAGTTAACTGGCTTATTATTAGGCAGTGTTAGCCAATCGGTGATCAAACATTCGCCCTGCCCCGTGCTCATCGTCAAATAGCTGTCTGCTAAACATAAAAAAGAGCCGCTTAGGGATGATTTTAATGTATACTTAGCCAACAGAGTTGCAAAGTCTTCAACTAATAAATATAATTTATAAATATATTAAAAGTGTACAAAATGAAGGAGTTTGAATACATATGGCACTTGTGAATGAGAACTATCTTAGATTACCAGGGAGCTATCTTTTTTCTGAAATAGCCCGCAGAGTTAACGAATTTAAAGCAAACAATCCGGAGGCTGATATTATCCGACTCGGAATCGGAGATGTTACGCGTCCCCTGCCACCCGCAGTCATCGAGGCAATGCATAAAGGTGTCGATGAGATGGCGAATTCGAAAACCTTTCGTGGTTACGGTCCGGAGCAAGGCTATCAGTTTCTGATTGAAAAGATTATCGAACATGATTTTACC
The DNA here is from genome assembly GCA_003512645.1 of Desulfosporosinus sp. Taxonomy (GTDB): domain Bacteria; phylum Bacillota; class Desulfitobacteriia; order Desulfitobacteriales; family Desulfitobacteriaceae; genus Desulfosporosinus. The sequence goes on along the minus strand of DOPS01000006.1, from coordinate 16,873 downwards.
CCTCGTGGAGTGGAACTCTCTGTCGATGAAGTCTTTGTCAGCGATGGAGCGAAAAGTGATACGGCAAATTTCCAGGAGCTTTTCGGAGTTAATAACATTATGGCAGTTACGGATCCAGTTTATCCGGTTTATGTCGATAGCAATGTCATGGCAGGACGGACCGGGAATTTTGATAGTGAAAAGAGCCAGTACGAAAGCATCGTGTATCTTCCGTGCACAGAGGAAAATGGCATGAAGCCTTCTCTTCCTGAGACACGCGTAGATCTGATCTATCTCTGCTTTCCGAATAATCCGACCGGGATGACACTTTCTAAAGAGGAACTGAAGCAATGGGTGGATTATGCCCGAGAAAACCGCTCAATCCTTTTGTTCGATGCGGCTTATGAAGCGTTTATCCGGGAAGAGGGCGTTCCGCACAGTATTTTTGAGATTGAAGGTTCTCAGGAAGTAGCAGTAGAGTTCCGAAGTTTCTCCAAGACGGCAGGCTTTACCGGAACCCGTTGTGCCTATACGATTGTTCCGAAGGAAGTCATGGTCTATGATTCTAAAGGTGAAGCACATAGTCTTAACTCGCTATGGCTAAGAAGACAGACCACAAAATTTAATGGAGCGTCTTATCCTGTACAAGCCGGAGCAGTCGCGATATTCTCTGAAGAAGGAAAGCAGCAAATCAAGGAAACTATTGATTACTACATGGAAAATGCCCGAGTCATCCGTGAGGGCTTACAAGAGGCTGGCTATACAGTATTCGGTGGAATCAATGCCCCCTATATCTGGATGAAGACCCCGAAAAATATGGGTTCTTGGGAGTTTTTCGATAAATTGATGAAGGATGCACATGTGATAGGCACACCGGGAGCTGGCTTTGGTGCGAATGGAGAAGGATATTTCCGTTTAACCGCTTTTGGTACTCGTGAAAATACACTTCAGGCGATTGAACGGATTAAGACGAGAATGTAAGCGAAAAGAGCTAATGTTATGGTTAAATAATTTGTGAGTTCAATTGACTAAAAACTAAAACCAGAACGTTTTTTTCTTAACGCTCTGGTTTTTGTATATTTATATAATTCTTGTAATTCAGCAGGAACATTTAGGAAAAATGTTGAATTCAAAAGGTAGACAATTTGTAATCTATCCGAAACGACATGAAAGGAAGCCTGGCATTCATGACTCAAGAGTTAGACTAGGCAATTATAAAGTTAGCGAAGAAAGGTTGGACGTTATGATATCAATTAAAATGCAAGAGCAAATAAAAAACAGTTCTGTTATTCGAGCCATGTTTGAGGAAGGAAAACGCCTGGCAGAGATTCACGGGGCAGAAAACGTCTTTGATTTTAGCCTTGGAAACCCTAATGTTGAACCACCTGCTGAAGTGAACGACGCAATTTTAGAGATTTTAAAGACGGATAGTCTTATGAGCATTCACGGTTATATGAATAACTCGGGTTATGAAGAAGTAAGAGCAACCATTGCAAAGTCCATTAATGATAAATTCGGTACCACGTTTACTCAAAAAAACATTCTGATGACCGTTGGTGCAGCAGGCGGATTAAATGTTATTTTTAAAACCTTACTGAACCCACAGGATGAAGTTATCACTTTTGCACCTTTTTTTGGAGAATACAGGAACTATGTAAAAAACCATGAAGGCGAATTAGTAATAGTCTCCCCCAATACGGTTGATTTCCAACCTAATCTTGAAGAATTCAAAGATAAGATTACCCCTAAAACTAAAGCGGTAATCATCAATTCCCCTAATAATCCCACTGGTGTTATCTATTCAGAAAAAACCATCATCAAGCTCTCTGAAATACTGGTGGAGAAGCAAAAGGAATTTGAAACCGATATTTATCTCGTTGCCGATGAACCCTATCGAGAACTTGCTTATGATAATGCTCAAGTGCCTTATCTTTCGAAGTATTATGCCAACACGATCATCGGGTATTCTTTCAGCAAATCCCTCTCCTTACCCGGCGAAAGAATCGGTTATTTAGTGATTTCAGATCAGGCTGCCGATTATGAAAATATCCTTTCAGCAGCAAATATTGCTAATCGAATTTTAGGTTACGTCAATGCTCCGTCGTTATTCCAGCGCGTTGTTGCTAAGTGCTTAAATGCAAAGGTCGATATTGAGACCTATAACAGGAATCGTGAGCTTCTGTATAAAGGACTCTCATCCTACGGCTACCATTGTATTAAACCCGAAGGTGCCTTCTATATGTTTGTTAAGAGTCCGATTGAGAATGATGTTGAATTCTGTAACTTGGCTAATAAGAAAAATATACTCATTGTTCCCGGCACTGCCTTTGGATGTCCAGGTTATGTTCGAATTGCCTATTGTGTCGCTTATAAAACAATTGAGAATGCCTTGCCGGGCTTTAAGGCTTTAATAGAAGAGGTTAGGTAAAAAGTTTCTATGATTAGGAGGACTCCAGTTTATAAGTATTGGATTCAGAGATTACATTTCCCATGCTATCCGTTAACTTAAGCTGAATATCTAGAACACCAGATTTACTATTTAAGCGCTTAGGAAGACTGGCAGTCAAATAGGTGGGGTTTTCAAAATCGGTCTTAACGAGTTGTCCGTTGACATAAACTTTATGATCATGCAAGAAATTTTCCCCTTCTATTTCAATTACTGACGTATGGGGAGGGGTAGCTTTGACAATGAGTGCTTGACCATCTCCTAAAACATAATTACTGTTTGCTTGCGGCTTGTGGTCAGGTTTTAAGTGGTAAGCATATTCGTTGCCAAAAAGAATATCATACTGAAGCAGTTGGTACTGATTGATTTCTTGCTCAGAAATGTCCTCCCTCGGTAAATGCTGCTCGCTGATCACGACATTGGAGCCGTTTTGGATAAGGGTATGAAGGAAGTCTGTCGTAGGGCTTCCTGATTTTTTAGCACGTTCTAAAATATATGGACTCAGAAAGTTCGAGGATAAACGAAGCTTCTCTTTGTTGTCTGAAAAGTTATCCCAGACGATAAAGGGAACACTATGCATCTTTAGATAATCTTGGTAGTTGATTTCATCTTGGAAGAAATTGGCTTGTTTATAGACCTCAAAGCTTTTCCCAAGCATAGGTAAATGGTCCCCAAAGAACACCACGATGGAGGGTTCCCTCGACTGCTCTAACCCTTCAATTAATAGTTTGAGTGATTGATCAACATCAGAAACTATATTGGTGTAGTTTTCTAAAATGGCTTGAGGCTCTGGACTCAAATTACCGCTTATTTTAATCGAATTATTGGGGTTTTCTTCTGCAGAGTAAGGCCCGTGGCCTTGCATGGAAATAGCATAAATGAAGTCAGGTTTATCTGTTTTCTTCATTTCTTCGAGAATTCTCCTGGAAAGTTCAGTATCGCGAATATATTGACCGCTGTATTCAGGGTTATGAAAAAATTCTTTGCTAATAAACTTATCAAAGTCGAAATTTTGATAGACGTTGTTTCGGCCGTAAAACCAGTTGTCATAGGTGTGAATGGCTGTCGTCTCATACCCTTGCTTTTTTAAGATAGTCGGTAAGGCTTCTATAGGTTTACGAGCATATTCAACATAAGGAACCAGGCCTTGGGGAAAGAATTGAATCGACAAGCCCGTTAATACTTCGAATTCAGTGTTAGCAGTGCCTCCACCATAAACGGGAGAAAGCATCACTCCACTGGTTTGACTTTTTTGGAGAGAACGAAAATAGGGAATGGGGTCTGCGCTAAATGAGACTTCCTTTAACAAAGTGGGATCCCAAAAGGCTTCACTCATTACGAAAATAATGTTGGGCTTAAAGTTGGGGGCAACTTCATAGGGCGGGGTTGTATCGTTCATAATCTCTTTTACGAGTTCCTCTTCGTACTCGGCCGGTTTATTAACCGATAGATAGGTTGTATTGAGGATAAAGCCAAGGAGCATGCCGTTTTCCTCGTAGTTTAATTTTTGGCTCCAGGAAATTAGCTCGAGTGAAAAGGTCTTTTCGAGGGATGTGACATCTGAATAAACGGAAAAAAGCACTGCCAAGGAGATCAGGGAAGCTGCAATTTTCCTTCGCCAATTAAAAGTCTCTTGAGGAATGAATTTGACCGAAACAAAAAGAACGATGGTAATAACACTAAGGCACAGAAGGGGAATGACTGGCATAGTACCACTAAATTCTTTAGATATATTAATGGCTTCTTTGCCGAGGATAAAATCCCAGGGCAGAAGGGGCTCTCCTCTTAAGATTAATTTCTGACGACTCATAAGGCCCATGACAGAGAAAAAAGAAAAGAATAAGACTCCGATAGAACTATAGATTTTTCGTTGTAATATGTAGAAAGAGTTGATGAATCCAAACATTAAAACATAGCTTAGTAAAAATTGTTTTGGGTAATTCCTAATCCAAGAGCAGGTACTGAAGAGATTCCCTCTATAAACTGTCTCTAAGGCAAATAGCATCAACAACGGTAGACAAGTTATTAAGCTGAGATTTACTAATCTGTTTTTGGATTTGAAATTTGGGATGTTTTGTGAGATCCTTAGAAGTAACATTTGCCCCCCTATAACAAGCTTTCTTATTTAGTAGTTCATAATTCAAACAGTCTTCGTACTGATTGAACTAATAAATAATACCATTATTATCAAAGTTATACAATTATATACTAATAATACAACAAGTTAATAGGTTTAATAAAGGGTTTACATGTCAAGATGTTGTTTAGATTTTAGAAGGGCAAATCAAGGGGACAGGTGCGTTGTTTCGAAACAACACACCTGTCCCTCTGTTTTCCACTGGACTGAATCTAAACGTTGATGGGTCGGTGTTCCGCTCTAAGAACATGCTTGAGTATTTTTCCGGAAGCGTTGCGAGGTAAAGCATCGACAATGCTTAGAGAGCGAGGAATCTTATAGTCGGCAAGTTTATCCTGACAAAAATCTCGAATATCATCGAGGGTAAGATTTTCTCCAGGTCGCGTAACCAGCATGACCAAAATTGTTTCCCCCCAGTCTGAATGGGGGACGCCAATCACAGCTAAATCTAATATGTTGGGATGAGTGCTCAAGACGTCTTCGATTTCTTTGGGATAGACATTAACTCCACCGGTAATAATCATATCCTTTTTACGATCCATTACCCAAATATAACCATCGTTATCCCGGCGGGCAATATCTCCTGTATATAGCCAACCCGAGCGCAGAACTTCCGCTGTGGCTGACGGATTATTGAGGTAGCCACTCATTAGACTTTCCGAGCGAATAATGATTTCCCCAGCCTCATCGGGATCTGTATCTGTACCGTCTGTGCGCACTACTCGGATTTCTGTATTGGTCGTGCCCCGTCGTCCGATACTCCCCGTTTTTGTTCCATGTTCCTGAGGTCGGAGAGCAGTACCGTTGGGTCCAGCTTCGGTCAAACCGTAAACACCCATCCATTTTCCGGTCAGTTTCGTCTGCCAATGAATAATCTGCTCTGCCCCGACAGACGCTCCACCGTATACCCATACTTTCATGCTAGAGAGATCCCAATCTTGAAGATTGGGCATCCTAGAGATGAGTTGATAAACGACGGGGGCACCAAAAAAGTGCGTCGTTTTTTCCTTTGCAGCGTAATCAAGAAGAGTCTGAGGGGTGAAATCACCAAGGGTAATCGAGGCACCTGACCAAAATGCACCCCACAGAAAAAGATTAAGTGGTGCTGAATGCGTCAAGGGCATGAGAATCAGGCAATTGTCCCCAGCGTAAATCCCTGCTTCATAGGCCATTATTTTCGCCGCGGACAGAATGGCTTGATGAGAGAGCATTACTCCTTTGGGTTGTCCAGTTGTACCTGAGGTATACAGGACTTCTGCTAGTTCAGATCCTTCTAGATCTGAAGAATAGGGTTCATTCGTAGCAGCTACTTCAGAATGAAGGACTTGCTCGGAGTTCTTCTGAATCTGTAATGCAGCACTTATGTTAATGATGGTGAACCCCAATTGTTCCATTTCAAGGGCGATACCGTTCATGCTCTCCTCATAGAGTAACACGCCAATTCCTGAACTCTTGAGGATGTCTGAGATTTCTCGACTTGTTAGTCGAACATTTACTGGTACGGCTACTCCTTTGATCGCCATGGTAGCGAGAAACCCTAAGATAAACTCGGGCCTATTAGGGGAAAGCAACGCTATTTTATCAGCACCTACCCCGAGGGATTGAATATAGGACGCTAGCCATAAGGTCTCAGAGTGGAGGGTTTTCCAGGTAAATGTCAGGTCTGCAGGTGGATAGCGTAAGGCTGTTTGTTCGGGAAAACTCCTAGCGTTTCGCTCAATGACGCGCCACAGTGTATCCATATCTTTTCTCTCCTTTTCAGCTATAAATTTATTTAATTCATTATATTAGTAATATAAGAATATTCTGACACAAGTTTACGTAAACGTCAACCGAATTAGAAAGAAAAAACTTTGCGCAATGTTGTATAATTGTCTATAATATACAAGATTTCACCTGTATTTCAGGAACCTGTGACGTTATGGCTGGAATTGGGGGAATGCTTTTAAGCGGAGAGGTAGGATGACCCTTAAATGGACCAACTGAGTATTAAGGATCAAACGATACCTTATGAAGAACGACGGAGCGCACGTTATCGAAGGATTACTCTGAGTATCCTTGAAGATCGCCTTCGTATTTCTGCACCAAAGAACGTATCGGTCAAGCAACTGCAAGAATTATTACTCGCTAAGCAGGAGTGGATCTTAAAGCACTGGCTCGCGAAGCAAGCTGTTCTGAAACGACCAGCAAGGTATAGCGATGGAGAACACTTCCTGTATCGGGGGAAGACCGTTGAACTGAAAATTAGAAGACATCCGCGCCAAAGGATCCGAGTTTATTTGGAAGGTCAAGAGCTTGAGGTTTATTTATCCCAGGACTTAGAAGATAAGGACTGTGCGCCACATGTCCAGAAGGCGCTCTTATCATGGTATAAAGCGCAAGCGCGCAGGGTGCTACAGGACAAGCTTGAAAAGCAAGCGGAGAGAATGCAAGTTTGCTTTCAGACCTTTCGACTGAAGGAACAGAAGACAAGTTGGGGGAGCTGTTCAAGTAAAAGAAACGTAAATTTGAATTGGCGAATCATTATGGCCCCGGATGCAGGGATTGATTATATTATTATTCATGAACTCGCGCACTTGACGCATCTCAACCATTCCGAGCAGTTCTGGCTGAGGGTAGCAGTCTTTATGCCGGAATACGCGTATTGGAAAAAATGGTTTAAGGATCATGGGCAGGAATTAAGGTTATGATGGATTTAGTTTACATAGGCATCAGAGCGGTTACAATATGATGAGAGCATTAACCTTGGTTAAACAGAATGCAGGAGGCAATTTCATGACACTAGGTTATAGTAAACGAACGGCAAATAAAGAAAAACGAAGAGAACTCAGAGAACAACAAACTCCTGAAATAGAGGTTCTAAAAGACCGAAAATTAATTAGAGAAGAGGTTAATCGTAGACTTGTCTCTAGCTTACAAACGGCTAATCTTGAGTATGATTCTCTTTTTAATCAGGAGAAAGCAAGTTTAAACAAGGACTATGATCTATTGAGCCTGCTTTTTCAGAGAATGTTTTTTTATCGGTTGAATGAGAAACTCTCAGGATTGACATGTGACCATACCCTCCGCTTGAGTAACCAAATTCTTACTCAGATGCAGTTTAGCCGAGGGAAAATTAATGATACAATAGAGGTATTCAAAAAAAATGGCGGGATTTGTGATTGTGAGATTATTTATAATGTCGAGAGTAAATTAATAGGCAAGTAATCTCGAGTTATTTAAAAAAAGAGTAGTCTAGAATGGCCGAGTGCGGCTCTGAAACTGAAATAAGGGGATAGGTAGAAATAGTTAAACAAGGGCTGAATTTTTTAAATTCGACCCTTGTTTTTTCGTTTCTAACAGGACGGGTGCTAACCAAGGCTCAATAGGCTAAGATTTCATCTAATCTCATTACATCGGCATACTTATGGTGTAAGTCAAACAAATTCACTTTATGGGACACAATACTACGATCAAAAACCGTCTCTTCAACGACGACCATATGAAAACCATACGAGTAGCCATCGACAACACTAGCGCGAACACAACCACTCGTTGTTTCACCGCAAACGATAATAGAGTCAATGCCAAGCTGAGTCAAGTTTGCTATTAAGGGCGTACCGAAAAAGGCACTTGCTCTTTGTTTATAAATGATAATGTCATTCTTTTGAGGCTCAAAATCAGGATAAAAAGCAAAATCATTTTCAAGGTTCTGGGATAGCGGTCTTTTTGTTGCTTTGATCCCGGTTTGTTGTCTGGGATCGGACGTAGTATAGAAAATAGGAAAATCCCTTTTTCTGGAAAAATCCAGGAGCTTAGAGGTAGGGCTAATTGCATTCCAAGCGTATTCCCCACATGAACTTGGATTGAGTATGATGGCATCAATAACCGGCATGGATTGCGGAGGAAAAACACAGTTATACAGATCGATCGCTAAAACTGCGGGTCGTTTTCCGAGGGTCAACTCTCTTTCATACGCACGATAAATCTCTAATATTTCAGGGGGAATAATATCTTTCCAACAGTGATCATCAAACTTGTTTAAAGTAACCATCTTCGGTATAACCTCACTTCCTTGATATTACTTTTATATAAGTAATTTAGATTGGTTATCTAACGTGCCTCAGCGCTTGTAATCCTTTACGACACTAACCACAAATAGAACAATATATTGAAACCTTAAGTAAGTCTATCCTTATTTTACTACAGCTCCTTCTTTCCATCTACACTAATATGCCAAGGTGGCAGGACTTCCACATTTTAATAATGGAAAAGTCGATTTATGAAGCAATTATCTTTATTGTAATTTAGAAAAAAACTCAAAAGATTTTTCATACATGAAACTTGACGTTTCATTTTAAAAATATTCAATCTATTAAATCTGTTTTATGATAAATGTTTAAGTATATATATAGTTTGTTCACTATTGTAAATATGCTAATTAATGGTTGTTTCATACAGTTAACAAATAAAGGCCAGACTTTGGCTTACAATTTGCATAATATTCAGATAGATATAGATATTAAATTTTGGGAGGGGAATAATTTGAATTTGTAGAACTTAGTTGTTTTAACTAGAAATTGCTACATAAGTAAATACAAAAGGTCAGATTAAGGAATGGGGGTTGTAAAATGAAACTGTCAAGATCGTGGTGGACTCGGATGCTCACTGTAGGTTTAGCTTTATTGCTTACTTTCGGGCTAACCGCATGTTCCAAAAAAACAACAAATGATACGGAAGTAAAAGCACCTGAACAGAATCAAAGTACAACAGGGGAAATTGATAAGAATGACAAAAGTCCATTTAAGGTTACAATGGCCGGTGGCTCAGTAGGAGGTTTTTGGGCCGCTCTTGGTCCGGTCGTTGGTAATGCGTTTCTTAAATCATATCCGGCTACTTCATTCAGTTATGAACCTGGAAGTGGCGCCGGAAATATTAAACTTCTCTCAGAAGGAAAAGTGGAATTAGGAATTGTTCAATCAGTAGAGGTTATAGCGGCTCAAAAAGGATTGGATCCTTTCCAGAAGAAATATGATGATCTTCGTGCATTTGCCACACTTTATGATAATGCGGTATTACAAATTGCGGTCCGCAAGGAATTTGTGGATAAAACTGGTGCCAAGGGTTTTGAGGATATTGTAAAAAATAAGATTCCAGCCAACATTGGCATTAATCAAAAGGGGAATTTGAATTCTCTTGCAGGTAATGATGTTTTAAAGTCCTATGGAATTACTGAAGAGAATTTAAAGTCTTGGGGAGGTTCTTTAATCTGGCAGGGAAGTGCAACCCGTTTTGACGCCGTAAAAAATGGGCGTTTAGATATTACCCTTGACTTTACCTTCGCTCCTGAAGCAAAGATTACAGAGACGAGTGTCAATACACCTCTGGTAATGTGGTCTATTAATGATGCTGCAGCAAAAAAGTTAAAACAAGATTGGGATTTGAAATCTGCTGTAATCCCCAAAGGGACATATGAATGGCAAAAAGAAGATGTCAATACAGTTACCCTTAGTGCAGTCATTCTAGCCGGTTCCAAGGCAACCAAGCAAGATTTATATAAAATGGCCAAAGCCTTAACAGAAAATATTGATTTAATAAAAAATGTTCATCCATCAATGAAAGAAATGACTCCGGAGAAGTTAGCAAATACAGGTGTCTTACCTTTGGCACCAGGAGCAGAAGATTACTTTAAAGAGGCTGGTTTAATTAAGTAGTGTAGAATGACCATTCCTATTAAAATCCTGCTGGGACTAGATCAGTTCCGGCAGGGTAATGTCAATTTTTTTGAATTTGGAATTGAGGTGTATTGAGGATGTCCTCCGAACAACCGGTTGAGCAAATTTCCTGGTTAAGAGCCCTTCTTAGAGAGGGACGGAGAAGAAATCTAGAGGGGCCATTTCGTTGGCTTGTTATCATTCTTGCTATTGGATTAACAATTTTTGAAGTATGGCTCGGGGGATTTGGTACACTGGATCCGTACCAATATACTACGATTTTTTATCCAATAATGTTAGCAATAGCTTTTTTATATTTTAGTGCAACAGAAAAGGCAAAGGGAAACAAGCCCACTTGGTTGGACATATTTTTTTCCTTGTTAGCGCTAGGTATTGAACTTTACTTCTTCTTAAATATCGAACAATATCTGCAGCGCATTCCCTTGTTTAATCCTTTAACACCTATAGAAACAGTTATAGGGATTATTTTAGTACTCTTGAGTTTAGAAGTTACCCGAAGGGTTTTGGGGCCAACCATGACCTTACTAGTATTAGCGTTTATGGGATATACATTCTTTGGGGACCTGCTCCCGGGTGCTTATTCACATCGGCATATAACACTCAATCATTTTCTTGATAATATTATTTATACTGTAAATGGTCTTTTTGGTACCCCCATTGCAGTAGCGGCCACCTATGTATTCCTGTTTGTCTTGTTCGGAAGTCTATATACACAGGCCGGTGGTGGAGATTTCTTCTTTAAGTTTGCTGCCTCCATAGCCGGGCGTTCAACCGGGGGGCCCGCTAAAATAGCCATCATATCGGCCGGTTTGTTTGGCATGATTTCGGGAAGTCCTACTTCAGATGTGGTGACAACAGGATCAGTAAATATCCCCATGATGAAAAAAGTGGGGTTTAATCCAATATTTGCCGGAGCAGTAGAATCGGCTGCATCGACGGGTGGTAGTATCCTGCCACCTATTATGGGCTCGGCGGCGTTTTTAATGGCCGAATTTGCTGGAATACCCTACAGAGATATTGCTGTCGCTGCTGTCTTACCTGCTCTGCTCTATTATTTGGGAATCTATCTCCAGATTCATTTTCGCGCTGAAAAGAACGGCATGATGCGGATGGCTGATGAAGATGTACAGGATATCTGGACAGTCCTGAAAGAAGGCTGGATCTATATCATACCCTTAGTCTTTTTGGTATACTTAATCATTCGCGGTTTTACACCCTCTTATGTAGCCGTAATGGCTTCGGGTCTAGTGGTGTTGTTAAGCTGGTTTACTCCGGAAAGACGAATTGGACTGCGCCGTCTGATTGAGGCATCTGAAGAGACGGTTCAGCGTATGATTGCAGTAACTGTGGCTTGTGCTGCTGCCGGAATGTTAATTGACGGGGTAATGCTTACAGGACTTGGTACTAAATTTGGAGCGTTGATCTTTGGTATGACAGGAGGAAGTATCTTTTTTACCCTTTTAGCTACTGCAATTTTATGTATCATTCTTGGTATGGGGATGCCAGTCTCTTCAGCCTATATCATTACAGCTGTATTAGCAGCCCCCATCTTAATTAAGCTTGGCTTACCTACAATGTCTACCCACCTCTTTATTGTTTATTATTCATGTTTATCAGCTATTACCCCTCCGGTTGCAGTCGCAGCATATGCTGCTTCGAGTATTGCTGATGCCAATCCGATAAAAATTGGGCTAAGTGCCTCAAAGATGGCCTTCGTAGGCTTTATCCTTCCTTTTATGTTTGTTTATCAGCCCGCATTAATCCTACAGGCTGGAATTATTAGCATTATTCTGGCTATGATAACAGCAATTATCGGAGTTATTGCCCTGGCTTCATCTGTAGAAGGATGGATTATTGGGAATGCCCTGAAAAACTGGGAACGGGCAATTATGATGGTGATGGGGCTTGCTATGGTATATCCTGGATGGATAAGTGATTTGATTGGATTAGTGGTCTTTGTTATGGTGCTTATGCCTAAAGTAAGAAATAATCGTGCTTCTCTTGTAAATAAACAAAGTGAGCCACTTTAAAGTCAATATGCATAAATTGAATATATTAATTCCCCAAGACATAGTTAGAGGATCCTCACAGATTAAATCTTACTATGCCTCTTTTTCTGTTTACCGATTGGCTTTGAGGCATCACATGTATATGCCACAAGGAACCTATTGTTCGTTTCCGATACTTATGGTATGGTATTTATAGGAAATAGATATAATGGGGGCAAGGACTATGAGGGCTATGGATATATCTTCATACGTCGCAGGAAATAAACTCAAAATTAAGGCTGAGGAACAAAGACGCTTGGATTTCTATAAGGTAGCCCGCGAGAAAGCGAAGAAAGTTGCTAAGACCCTACGAGATTCATTCCCAAATATCGAGGTTTATCTATTTGGCTCTCTAACGACAGATATGTATGAATTGGAATCTGATATTGACATAGCTGTAAAAGGATTACTGGAAGAAAATTATTTTAAGGCGTATCGGATTGCCGAAGATATTGCAGAACCTATTCCTCTAGATTTTATCCAGTTCGAATTTGCTCAAGAATCTATGCAGGAACGTATTGTGAGAGATGGGGTGAGGATATGACGAGTGAAGAGAAGAAACGGGTTCAGTATAAACGGCTTATTGTTGATATTAAGGATGATTTGGATTCAGTCCGAAAAATTGCCGGCTACATTAAAGAAATAACTCGAGTTCTGGAAAATGAGAAGGGGCCGGTGCGAGGGTCTGACTTGATGGCCTGCGCAGGATATTTACATCAGATGGCGATTGAATATGCCAGAGGTGAAACCTACAGAGGGAAGACCTCGCCCTATTGGTATACCAGCGAGAACTTCTTTGAATTATTTCAATCATTCAGCGGATCGGTTAGGGAACTGATAGTGCAAAGCTCTTTACATTTTCAAAGCTATTGGGACGTTATGAGTTATCTAAGGATAAAAAGTTTATCCGTTTCCCTGAAGGAGCCAATTGGATTGTCTCCTCACCGATAAACGATATTCTAGGTTCTATCGCAGGGGGACTGCTAAAACAGTTGACGTTAAGAATCGGCGGGATCAGTGCAGAGATTACTGGGATTCAAGTCTCACACCCGAATGTGCAAAGCGAGATTATTCGCGTGCGCATACTGTCACCTGTCGTAGCTTATAGTACCCTGTTTCGTGGAGACGGGAGCAAATACACAGTCTATCTGCAGCCCGGAGAACCAGAATTTCGGCGCATTGTGGCAGAAAATCTCCAGAAGAAATGGGACGGGATTAGAACTTGGGATCAAGCAACGAAAAAGGATGAAAATGAAAGCTCCTATCCCATGAACAATGCTAGCGATCATTTAGAAGGTGAGCGAAGGAACGTTAACCTTCATATGCTCAATAATCCAAAGATGCACATTTTGGAGTATAAAGGTGGAATCATCAAAGGATACTCGGGGATGATGGAACTATCTGGGCCGCCTGAGTTGCTTCAAGTTGCCATAGATGCAGGCCTTGGAAGTAAGAATTCACAAGGGTGCGGATATAACGAATATGATTTTGCTATTGGGAGAGCAATCTTTGAAGTACAAAAGTTATTATTCCGTTTCAAGCCATTCCAGATACTGCGTTGCATTCATTGTGCGTGGGCGCTCCATATCAAGCCGCAAGAAATGTTTATCCCCGCTGATAATAATGTCTACATTTTCAACAATTGCAGCATTGAGAATCGGCTGATCCTTTGGATCGCTTATCAGCTTCTGTGGATATTCAGGTGCTAGCACTAAATCATAGCCAAGCTCGGCAAGGAAAACATCAACATCTGCCAACGCCTGTGGAGCCTTACGCTCCAGCACATCCCGCAGTTCAAAAATATTATGGTCGCATAGCACTAGTTCGTGATACCTTGCGGCATGGAGCAGAGCGGCGGCAGGTTTAGAATTGGGCCAAAGCAATGCGGAAATAAGGATGTTCGTATCGGCTAATATCTTCATTGCTTTAAGTTCTTTCCGTAGCGTACCTCATCAACAAGAGCCTGCACTTGGTCCTCATCCTGGATACCGGCTGTTTCAGCCACCCCTTCGAATGTCTTTTGCGCTTTCAGAATGGCTGTAGCTGACGCATTGTTAATAACGATTTCTCCGTTTTCTCGCTCAATAAAAAGAAGCTTATCTCCTTCCTTAAGCATAAGCTTACGGCGAATTTCTAAGGGAACTGTGACCTGACCGTTTGCAGATACCTTTGCAAGGTTCATTAATATCATTCCTTTCAATTCCTTAGATATCAAGAATTCTTTATATATAGTATATGCCCTTATGAAAAATCTACAAAGAATAATTTGTGAATAAATAAGGCGAAAAATGAAGATGGTCGCACTTTCGAACGTGCAAAGTGATTATTCGTGTACGCACACTCTCCCCTGTCGTGGCCTATAGAACCCTGTTCCGTGGAGAAAGATACTACGATAGTTAGGTTATGATACCTATGGTTGACGCATCAGACCATTGCTCTATCGCCTATGTTTAAGTTTAGCCGAGGTAAGGCTATTGTGACATAGGTGCAAAAAGCCTAAATATCATTGTCGAGATGAGGTCGGATTCTCTATTTGGCAACAGAGTAGAGATACGCATTACCTACGATGTAGAGATTTTATCAGGAGGTCTTTTATATGGCTTATGTCATTAATTCTGATGGTACTCCATTAATGCCTTGTACATCAGTCATCGCAAGATTATTGCTCAAACAGGGTAAAGCGAAGTGCATCAAAACAGTACCCTTTACCATTAAACTTTTATACCAAACCACAAACTACACTCAGAATATCACCCTAGGTGTCGATACTGGAAGTGACAAAATCGGTAGTTCGGCAGTTAAAGATAATGGTGACGTTGTTTACATGTCATAAGTAGAGATTAGGAATGATATTTCAGACAAACTGAAACAGCGTTCCAAGTGTCGCAGAAATAGACGCAACAGGAAAACAAGATACAGGAAAGCAAGATGGTTGAACAGAAAGAACTCAATTAAAGATGATAGATTTTCTCCTACAATGACGAGCAAAATCAATTCGCATTTAAAGGAAATCAAATTTGTGCAGACTATATTGCCTATCTCAAAGATAATACTTGAAACTGCAACATTTGATCCACACGCACTAAAGAACCCTGCCGTATTGAGTAATAAGTGGTTATACCAAAAAGGTATCAACTATGGCTTTGCTAACACAAAAGCGTATGTCTTAGATAGAGATAATCACACTTGCCAACATTGCCAAGGTAAGTCCAAGGACAGCAAACTTGAAGTACATCACATAGTCTTCAGGAGAAATAGCGGAAGTGATGAAGCTAGTAATTTGATAACCTTGTGTAAAACGCATCATGACGACTTGCATAGCGGAAACATAACGCTCAAGGGCGGGAAAACAAAAGGTCATCTAAAACACGCTACTCAGATGAACAGCATAAGGACTCAACTCCTGAGATTACTGCCTTTTGCAGAAGAGACATTTGGATTAATGCCATTGCAGAAGAGAAAGATTTTGAGATAATTGAAATGGAAGTTGACAAGGATCATATTCATTTGTTGGTAAGCTCAACAAACAGGAATAGGATGATGAGAATAAAGAAGAAGCCCGCTGAACTCTTAAAGAGCAGCGGGTTTCTTCCCTTTTCGATCCGCCGCAGGCTTAAACAACGGGGATACAATATCTTATGTTATGGCCGGCCAGGTTGTTACATAGTAAAGAAAAATAAGATGAACGCTAACGCAAAAAAATTATTCTAAATTCTTAAAGAAATCCTCAAAAGCAGCATTGTAAATCTGCTTCAATGCTAATAATACACTAACTCTAATACTGTAACGTCCTAATTCCATCTGGGATAACATCTCTCGACTGACAGACAACCCCATCATCTCTAGCCTAGCAGCAACCTGTTCTTGAGAGAGTTTAGATCTCCGACGAAGTAACTTTAAATTATTGCCTATTGAAATATCTTGCTTAATTTTTTTAGACATAGTTGTATCCTCCCAAAATAATTTGGAATGTATACATTTCATTGTAGATTTTACCTTATAATTAATGGTAAAATTGGAATGAATACGTTCCGATAAAACAAATCGGGGGAGAAAATGAGCCTAGAAACGCAATATGAAGAAGCGGGAGGTTGAGCATGAAAAATATAGCTCTTAATGAAAAACTGGAAAAAGAAAAGGAAAAACTCAACAAACTTGCCAATGAAGCCTTGAGAAAAGGTATCCCTCTTACGCAGGATGAGAAGTTTATGGCGCAAAATCGAAAGGTTGACGCATTGGTTGCTAAGATACAAAGAAGAAATATGTATCAAGCGACAAAGCTAATCCCATAATAATAAAATCTCGTAAGATTGTCGTAGGCTTACAAGGTTCCAAGGGGTGGAAGCAATCCATCCAGGATGGCAACGAGGGCAAGCCGTCCGCACATGATTTATTCGAGGTGTTCGGGAATGAAGACAACGAAGAAGGAGGTGCCTAAAGAACTGGGTGCAGTTCAAAGCCGCCTCCTTTTCTGTGGGCAAATTGCTTACGTCACCGGTGGATCGTAGAGATCGTTGGTGGTCATGTCGATCACCCTGATATCTCGTAT
>DOPS01000008.1:0-4787 GCA_003512645.1 Desulfosporosinus sp. | reverse complement strand
CCGCCAACAAGTGCTAATTCTTCGACATCGATAAAGTTCGTGATACTAAAGCAAACAGCTAATGTTCCAACTACATTTTCCTTGGCGATGAATCCGGTTACTGCCGCTGCTGCAAACTGCCACAGTCCAAAGCCAAGTGGTATAAATAATACCGCTAAGGGCGATGCAATGCTTGCTAATATACTTGTCTCCGGCGCATTCTCTGCAACGACTTGTAATTGCCAGTTGAATGTTTGTAATATTTGAACTACAGCGTTACAAACCAGAATAATTGTACCTGCTTTAATAATGAATGCTTTTGCTCTCATTAACACGGATATGGCTGCTCTCTTTAGACTTGGCCATCTGTATTCAGGAAGCTCCATTATGAAATATGACTTAGAATAATCTCCTGTAATTCTTCTGACAATCAATGCACTTATAATTATTACGATAATCCCAAGGAAGTACATTGAAGTTCCAACCCAGCTATTGTCGTTAAAGAAAACACCGGCGAAAAGCGCAATTATTGGGAGTTTTGCACCACAAGGCATAAATGGGGTTAGCATCGCGGTGGTGCGTCTTTGTCTTTCATTCTTAATGGTTCTTGTTGCCATAACGCCGGGTATACCACAGCCGGTACCAATAATCATAGGGATGATCGATCTACCTGATAATCCAACCTTTTTAAAGAATCTATCCAAAACTATAGCTACACGAGCCATATATCCACTGTCTTCCAAGAGTGCTAAGCAGAAAAATAACACCATAATTAGTGGTAGGAATCCAATGACAGCACCAACACCGCCAATGATACCATCAAGCAGTAAGGCAGCAACGACAGGGTTTACCTCTTCGCCCAGCAGTGAGGCTACACTTTCGTACAACATATCTATCCATCCGACAAAAATATCTGCAAACAATGGTCCAACCCATGTCTGAGAGATCGAAAACACTAGCCAGATTATTGCTACAAAGATCGGAATCCCCAGCCATTTGTGAGCTATTATTCTATCTGCTTTGTCTTGAAAGGTTTGCTTTTCCGAGCTTACCTTTCTTCTCTCGACTTCCGTAACAACATTGTTAATAAACGCATATCGTTTCTTATCAGCTTTTTCAAATTCCTCCTTTGTTGAGGCTTTTTTTATACCTTCAACAATAGGGATTTGCTTTTTGTTTGACTTACCAAGGGTAATTACAGCATCCATCAGTTCAAGCAAACCGTTATTTGTTGATTCTGTCGATACGGTTACGATAACGGGGCATTTCAGCGCATCACTCAATGCCGGAACATCTATAGTGTTGCCCTTCTTATCTGTCAAATCACTCTTATTTAGTGCAATAACGACGGGTATACCCAGTTCTAGTAATTGTGTAGTAAAATACAAACTTCTGCTTATATTTGTTGAGTCAACAATGTTGATGATAACATCAGGCTTTTCGTTTTGGACAAAGTCTCTGGTGACCGACTCTTCACTCGTATATGGCGACATGGAGTATGCGCCGGGTAAGTCTACCACAACCAAGTTTTCATTCCTTGGGTTAAGGCTCTGTTTAACATCACCTTCCTTCTTCTCCACGGTAACTCCGGACCAGTTTCCGACATGCTCGATTTTACCCGTAATAGCATTAAACATTGTGGTTTTTCCGCTATTCGGGTTTCCTGCTAAAGCAATTTTCATGAGCTCCTCCTCCAAATAGTTAGTCTAATCTAACTTTTAATCAGCACTACCCTAATGATAATGATGGAATAAGTAATTTATACCATAATGGCGTTTGCTAAATCCTCGTCTATACTGTACCTTGCATCTTTGATGTTAATGATATAGTTAGATGCCAATTTTGAAATAATAGTTACTTTTTCGCCAGGATAACAACCAAGGGTAAATAGAAATTCACGAATATCTGCATAATCAGTATTAACAGAGTTCACAGTATAAGGCGTATTTAACCTTCCTTTTGATAATGACATCATATATACCTCCTAAATGAGTTAGATTAGGATTATTCACAAAAGTTTACCACTTCTAACTTTAATAATTATTGTTTGTACTATTTTTAGTTACATCTCTTAAGTTTGATTATGATAAGCGTTATCAATTAATCTTAAATATGCTACTCCGGTTGCAGATGTTTTAATGCCCTTTTCCAACCCTTGCCACCTTATCGTTTAATCATCCACTGTTGAGCGAGTCCTTTATTGAGAGATAACCTGAATCTTTTAACACTTATGGTTATGTTCCCGGTTAAAGGCATCGCTTCTTCTTCCAAGATATCTTGATTTATTTTATCGTAATTGATAATGAAAGTCAATACTCTCAAGCCATTTTACTCAAATGGCAAACTGTTTATAATTGCATAAGACAAGAAGCAAGTTAGCTCGCTCTAACTTGCTTCTTGTCTTATGCTTATACAGTGCACGCGGTCAACCCTTACAACTCATTTACGTTGTTTCTTACCTATTACCGCAGTAAGCGTAGGCCACTAGTGATAACGAGGATCGTACTTCCTTCGTGTCCAATCACACCTAGGGGCAAATTAATATTCCCAAAAAAATTAGACAGGACCAGCACGAGAATGACAGCAATGGCAAAGGTAACATTTTGTTTAACCACCCTAGTCGTGCGACGCCCTAAGGTAATGGCGTAAGCGACCTTAGAAATATCATCCGCCATCAGAACTACATTAGCAGTTTCCAGCGCTACATCCGTTCCGGCTGCACCCATAGCGATACCCACAGAAGAAACCGCCAAGGCCGGTGCATCGTTCACGCCGTCTCCGACCATCGCCACCTTGCCATATTCTCCTAACTTTTTTATAAGGTCTACTTTATGTTGGGGCAGCAATTCTGAATAGACTTCGTCAACGCCTACCTGTTCACCTATGATTTGCGCAGTTGTAGAGCTGTCGCCGGTCAACATCACAACCTTAATCCCCATTTGTTTTAGTCTTCTGATCGATTCTTTTGCCTGTGGTCGCAGGGTATCTTGTACCGCTAAAACACCGATTCGTTCGTCTCCCACCTGAACAAAGATTACCGTATTCCCTTGCTCCTCCAGTTTCTGGACAGCCTTCATTTCCTCATCCGATAATTTTTGTCCTTCGGTCAAATCTAGTTTTCCGATTCGATATTCCTGACCGTCCACTATGCCACGCACCCCAAGCCCAGGCACAGCTTCCAGCTTTGAAGCCGAGCAGAGTTGAATATTTTTCTCCTTTGCTTTATGGATTATAGCCTTAGCAATAGGGTGTTCTGACCAGGTTTCTAGGGAGGCTGCGATGCCTAATACCTCATTTTCAGTATAGTTTCCGTAAGGGATCACCTGAGTAATTGTCGGTATTCCCTCGGTGAGAGTCCCGGTTTTGTCAAAGGCTACTACGTTTACATCACCGACAGCCTCTAGATAGGCGCCGCCTTTAAATAAAATGCCGTTTCGTGCTCCATTGGATATCCCGGATAAAATAGCAGGCATGATCGAGGAAACCAGTGCACAGGGCGAAGCTACGACTAGAAAGATCATCGCTTTGTAAATCGTCTCACTCCAAGACCACCCTAAGACAAAGGGTGGCACGACTAAGATCAATAGCGCACAAGTGACTACAATTTTCGCATAAATACGTTCAAACCGCTCCATGAATAATTGACTAGGAGGTCTTTCACTTTGAGCTTCCTGAACAAGATGAATTATTTTAGCAAGCAACGTTGCTTCTGCCGGCTTGGTCATTTCGATGACTAAAGCTCCCTGTCCGTTCATAGTTCCAGCAAAAACTTCGTCCCCTACAGATTTATCCATGGGCATTGATTCTCCCGTAATCGAAGCCTGATTTACAGAAGAATATCCCTCACGTACAAGCCCGTCCGCCGCAATCCGTTCTCCTGGTCTCACCAACAAACGGTCGCCTAGCTGCAATTCTTCAACTCGAACTCGCTTTTCTTGGCTTCCTTGTAATACAATAGCCTCTTCCGGGCGTAGTTTCATAATGGCTTTGATTTCATCATTCGTTCGCTCCAGAGTATACCCTTCTAGTGCACCACTTAGGGAAAAAATCAGTATTAAAATAGCCCCGTCTCTCCAAAATCCGATACTTGCTGCACCAATAGCCGCTACTACCATCAACAAATCGACATCGAAATCTTTTTCTTTAATCAGGGTTTGCAGACCTTCCCAGGCTTTCTGATATCCACCTATGGCGTAAGCCAAAAGGTAGAATGGAACTTCAAGCTCAGAATGACCATATCTGCCAGAATACCAAGCCAGGATAATAAATCCTAAACTGAGGGCTGTAACAATCAACCCTTTATGTCGCGACCAAAGTGAATTCCAAGATGTTCTCATGTCACTGCTCCTCTTAGCTTCTTTTTCATATGACTTAGCTATGTACCCTCTATTTCTCTTATCTTGGATCCATTAGCCATTAATAGATGTCGTTATCCGGAGATTTCCGACGTTCTAAAAAGTTTCTACATTGATCTTTTTCAAGATGTGCAAAAATTGCTTAATTTCATCATCACTCAAAGTAGACGTCATCTGATCTGTCAAGCGCAAATGGTAGTCATGATGTTCCTCAAAGGCCTTCCTTCCTATATCCGTTAAACTGATGAGATTAACGCGTCGATCTTCTTTCGTCGATTCACGACGGGCAAAATTCTTCTTTTCTAAGCGATCCACGGTTACTGTCGTTGTTCCTGTCGTGACTCCCAGTTTCTGAGCCAAACCCTTCATATTCATTGTTTCGTTTTCACCAAGGACCTCTAAGGCATGGGCTTCAGAAACCGTTACCTCACTGGATCGCACGATTGAATTTTC
>DOPS01000128.1:0-18755 GCA_003512645.1 Desulfosporosinus sp. | reverse complement strand
CGCAGCGACCTTGAAACACACCCCGAATTAGAGATTTTATCGGAGTCTGATGAAGCGGGGCTTTACATTGTGGTTTCTAAAGACGGACGACAAGTGTTCGTAACGGGGCATTCGGAGTACGATACGTTAACTTTGAAAGAGGAATACGATCGGGACATCGCCAAAGGGCTTGCCATTGCACTTCCGAAAGGCTATTTTCCTAATGATGACCCTACTAAAACGCCAATCCATAATTGGCGCTCTCATACAAGCTTGCTATTTCAAAACTGGTTAAATTACTTTGTCTATCAGGAGACTCCTTATGATTTAGGAGCCCGCTAACTTAATCGATTCAAGTGAACTCAACCCAAAAGAAAGCTACCGATACAGCATACTATCGGTAGCTTTCTAGTATTTACGCTATCCTAATCCTCGCTAAATTGGACGTAATAGTTCTTGTAATATAAGGGAAAGCTAATTTTAGGGCTTCTCTATACGGAGTCGCTTCCAAAATTGGTGCCACGGCCATTTTTCCAATCAAACCCAAAGATGCAATTGCTACCTTTATATCTCACCTTGTGTTTGGAACGACGAAAATTACTATCGCAGCTAATTTAGGAGACAGCCGTTTATTCAAGCCAGATAATTTGACGTTAGAAATTGATGAACCGCAAAGTTTATTTTCTAAAACTAAAGAGAAAAACAGTATTTTACAAACGCTCAAATTTTTAACAAAGAACAACCTAGCGCGGTATGATGAAGACTCTCGTAGGTTCGAATCCCACTCTTCACCAGTTACATAGAGCATAAGCAAGGGATTCTCGCCTTATAGGTAAGAATCCTTGCATTCTTTGCCGCACAGGAAAAAGAACATACGCCATGCCATGCAGATCGGTAAATTGCCATATCCCATCTCCACATATTTCATGATGGAAGCTTGGGCTGCTTTATCAAAGTTAACGCCATCCGCGCCATAAATCGACTTCTCTCCATGTTAGAAAATTCACTACCTCAGCTAAACCGTAAATTAGTCTTCGGCTTGGCCTTCTATATCATACCTGCGTAGTTTTTCATAGAAGGCGCGACGCGAAATACCTAATTCTCTAATAGCTGTGCTACGGTTGTTATTGCTGTTCGCCAAAGCCGCAACCATTAAGTCTCGTTCAACTTTGGCTACAGCTTCTTTTAAATCATAAGGCCTTTCTTGGATCTGTTGACATTCAATATTGATCGGACGCAAATAATCCGGGAGATGCTGGCCTTCAATTTGCGTTCCGCTTCGAACAATACTGGCGTGTTCCAATACATTTTGTAATTCTCTAACATTGCCGGGCCAGTCATGAGCCTTCAGAATCCTTATCACTTGTGGAGAAAGGGTTAACTCTTGGTTTACTTCCTCCAAATATTGAGCAAGGAACTTTTTGGCAAGAGTAAGGAGATCATCCATACGTTCACGTAACGGCAATAGGTATAGCGGCACAATATTAAGTCGATAATACAAATCACGACGGAAAGTCCCTTCGTCCATCATCTTTTCCAAATTACGGTTTGTTGCCGTAATCACTCTTATATTCAGACTTATGGTCTTGGTGCCTCCAACCCGTTCTAATTCTCTTTCCTGTAGTACTCTCAACAGCTTAGCCTGCATATTAATGCTCATATCACCGATTTCATCCAAAAAAATGGTACCACCGTGAGCCAGTTCAAATTTCCCTAGCTTGCCACCCTTTTTTGCCCCAGTAAAAGCCCCATCCTCAAACCCGAACAACTCGCTTTCCAGCAAAGCCTCAGGTATAGCCGCACAGTTAACTTTAATCAAAGGTTTATCCTTCCGCCGGCTGGAATTATGAATGGCCCTGGCTAAAACTTCCTTACCGACTCCGCTTTCACCCAAGATTAGTACTGTACTATCAGTTCGAGCCACTTTTGCCGCTAACCCCAAGGTTTCCCTCAAACGACTGTTCTGCCCTACATATTCTTTAAAGGACAAAGGCAACTGCGTCTGCTGATTTAACTGATCCTGCAAATAGTCAGCTACTCCCTTAGTCTGTTGTAATTCCCTGCTCAACTCTACAACTTTAGTTATGTTATTGAAAATTGCAACACAGCCTACGACCTGGTCCCCTTCAAAAAGCGGAAACGAACGTCCAATTACATCAATACCGACTGAGGAAAGATTGTCCCGCTCGTTACTGGCTTTTCCTGAGCGCAATACTTTGATAGCCAGACATTCTGGCTCGATCAAATCTAGCCTGCGCCCCAAGACCTTCTGAACCGGTACTCCTAAAATCTTAGCGTAAGACTCATTGGCATAAACAATCGTGGTATCTGAATCAAGAACCATTACAACGTCTTCAATGTTATCGAGGATCTTAAATAAAAGCCCTTGATCCCATTGCTTGATAACATCTGTAGTTATAGCGTAAGATCCGATGCTCATCCTTTTTCCCCCAATATGTTGTATGTTGTATATTTTGTATACATCATATCAGAAAAAACCAGTCAAACCTCCTTTAATCTCCGAAAGGGATAAATTGACCGTTGAACGGTAGTAACAAGGTTTTTAACAGGGTACAGTCGCTGCACGCATCCGATGCTCGAGGCTCAATGCTCGATGTCCGAAGCACAAAGTAGAATGATTTAATGCACAATGTTAATTATGCATTAATATTATTTCCTCTAAAGCTATCCTTGGTCTTAAACGAGACCTCTGCTGATCCCGTCAATACTTCTTCTCCGTTAGCTTTAGTCACAATAAGGTCACATTTTACGGCATCAGACAGAGCATCTTTAATATAGCCAGAAAAAACTATCCGTTCTCCAACTCGAACCATATTTTTAAACCGGACTTCAAAACTCTTAAGGGTTCCTTCTTCACTTATCCAGTCTGTCAGCATGGCTCCAAGTTGAGCCATAGTCAACATCCCGTGAGCTATTATACCGTCAAATCCTGCTTTTCGGGCAAATGCCTCGTCTAAGTGAATAGGATTAAAATCACCTGAAGCCTCTGCATACTGCCGTAATTGCAGGTCGGTTGGCCACCATTCTCTACTGGGGAGCGAGTCGTTAACCTGATAATCCCAAAGGTGTTTCATCTTTCCTACAGATACCTACCTTCCCTGAAAGTTTGGCTTACGCTTTTCCATAAAAGCCTTCATACCTTCTTTTTGATCCTCGGTGGCGAACAAAATACTGAAGCATCTTTGCTCATACTGCAGTCCTGCTTCCAAGTCCATGTGCAGCCCCTCATTGACGCAAGACTTTGCCATACGTAAAGCAACAGCCCCCTGACTCGCAAAGCGTTTAGCCATTTTTCTGGCTTCCTCGAAAAGTTCTTCAGCGGGAACTACTTTATTGACCAGGCCAATACGAAATGCCTCCTCAGCGCTGATAAAGTCACCGCTAAAAAGTAACTCTTTGGCTCTGCCTGCTCCGACGAGTCTTGGCAAACGCTGGGTTCCTCCGATTCCAGGCAAAATACCTAGTTTAATTTCCGGCAAGCCAAACTTGGCAGAGTCAGCGGCAAGACGTACATCTGCAACTAAGGCTAATTCACATCCACCGCCCAGAGCATAACCTGCAACCGCTGCAATTACCGGTTTGGGCATATTTTCGATAGCGTTAAAAGCACGGTGTGCAGGTTGGTCATCTGTAGCAAAATCAACCGTAGTTGCTGTAGCCATTTGATCGATATCTGCTCCGGCTGCAAACACTTTGTCGCCTCCTGTGATAATGACTACCCGTACAGAATCATTCATGCCCAGTTCCAAAGCGGCTTCGCCTAATTCCCTAATAACCTGACTGTTTAAGGCATTTAACACCTTAGGCCGATTAAGGGTAATTGTTCCAATTCCGTCGTTGATTTGTACTAGGATCGTTTCGTATGGCATTTATCTAATCTCCTTATTTTAGATTTAAATTTCATCCCTATGATCAGAGAAGATCACTGTTGAACTCATTGAAAAAACCTGTTCCCCCGCATGATTGCACCCCGTAGTCTCAACTATAACAAACGTCATTTTGCCAACCTTACCGGACCGTTCAAAAACATCCTTGATCCGACGAGTATAGACTATATTGTCACCGATTGAAACCGATTGAAAATAAACGAATTTTTGTTCACCATGAATTGTTCCGGGTTGAAATAGATCAACCCCTTCAATACTACCTTTCATAAAGGTTCCAAAGAAAGTTGGAGGCACCCGGTTTTCAAAGGGAATACCCACCGTTTCGGCGAACCTGCGAACTACATCTGCCTCGATCTTTACTCTAACTGGTTTGCTTTCCCGACCAATTAAATCTTTGCCAATTATTTTTACCACCTCCCCTTTTGATATTACATACTAAAAAGCATCTTCAGGAATGTCTATTGCTGAGCTGTCCTCCTCTTTAATTACCCTTACTGTTGCCATAACGTCTGGAACAATATTTCTAACATAAAAACGTGCGCTGAAAATTTAAAAAATCTTTTCTCCTTCCAGCCATTCCTTAATGATAAATTTGTGATCCAGGTTATGATAAATAAAGTGGCTAGACAAATTTAACTCCACCTTCTTCCTCAACATCAGAGAAAATTAAACACTTGTAGCGGCTGTTACTTACTTAACTTTCAATAATCGTGCCAACAATAACTATACATAAAAATCCCTCAGGCAAACGTTAAAAAGCCCTGGGGGATTTTAAACTTTGTATAGCTTTGATACAAACAAGCAGGTGCCACTTAGCAAGTATGTATACTAATGATACACACAGTATCTAATCTTAATACTTATAGAAACCTTCTCCGCTCTTCCGACCATGTTTACCTGCTCTGCACATTTGTTTGATTATCTGCGGTGCAGCGTACTGGCTGTCGCTGAATTCATCAGCAAAGTATTCCATAACATGATAGGCAAGATCAATTCCACCAAAATCCAACAGTTCAAACATGCCCATGGGATAGTTGAGTCCAAGCTTTACAGCGGTATCAATGTCTTCAACGGATGCAACTCCTTCCTGCAGGAGGCGGGCAGCCTCAATCAGCTGGGGCATCAAAATCCGATTAGCTATGAATCCTGGGGAATCCTTTTTGACCTCAACCGTTGTCTTGCCGAAAGCGCGGGCTAAATCAGTTGCTTCTGCTATCGTTTCGTCCGAACTCTGCGTTCCACGGATGATTTCCACTAACCGCATAATCTGAGCTGGATTAAAAAAGTGCATACCGCAGACTTTGTCAGGGCGGCCTGAAGCAGTTGCAATTTCCGTGATCGACATGGAAGAAGTATTAGTAGCAAAGATGACCTCAGGCCCGCACACCTTGTTCAGGGTCTGAAACACCTCCTTCTTTAGATCCATCTTCTCTAAAACTACCTCGATTATGAAATCAGCAGCCGCCATATCCTCCAGCGCAGTCGTCTTTTTAAGCCTACCTAAAGTTACCTGTCGTACCTCCTCGGTCATCTTCCCTTTTTCAACAGAGCGCGCCATGAACTTATCCATATTAGCTACGGCACGATCAATAAACGTCATGTCGATATCCCGTAGGATTACATCATATCCTGCCATAGCGGCTATATGAGCAATACCTGTTCCCATAGTTCCAGCGCCAACAACTCCAATTGTGCGAATGTTCATCGTGGATCCTCCTTAAAATTGGTTCTTTTCTCCATCACAACGGCAGATTTAATATTCTTAATCAAGATATTGTTCTACAATTATAGCACTAGCCGGACCGCCGCCACCGCAAAGAGAAGCACACCCAAACCGGACACCGCGACGTCGCATTTCATTGAGCATTGTAACGATCAACCGAGCCCCAGTGCAACTGACTGGATGGCCTAAGGAAATACCTGAACCATTAGCATTAACTTTATCCATGTCCAGGTTTAGTTCTCGGTTAACGGCTAAAAATTGAGACGCAAATGCTTCATTGATCTCCCAGTAGCCAATATCATCGATCTTGAGATTCGCAAACTTCAAGACGCGCTTTACTGCTGGGACGACTCCAATCCCCATAATTTTTGGATCTACAGCCGCTGAAGCAGAGGCAACTATACGTGCCAACGGTTTACATCCAAGTTCCTTGGCCTTGTCCAACGACATGAGAATCAAGGCGGATGCGGCGTCATTCAAGCCGGACGCATTTCCAGCAGTAACGGTTCCCTCTTTATCAAAAGCTGGTTTTAATTTTGCCAAACCTGCTAGGGTTGTGTCAGGCTTGGGATGTTCATCCGTATCAACCCAAATGGATCCCTTCTTAGTTTTTATCTCAACCGGGATGATCTCGTCTTTAAACTTGTTGTCCTTGATTGCCTGACAGGCCCTTTGGTGGCTAAGCAGAGCTAATTCATCCTGTTCCTCGCGAGTAATTTTATACATTTTTGCAAGATTTTCCGCAGTGACTCCCATGTGGTAGTTGTTAAAGGCGTCGATCAATCCGTCGTTAAACATGGCATCAACAATCTGAGCAGATCCCATGCGATATCCATTTCGCGCCCCAGGTAAAAGATAGGGTATACTTGACATACTCTCCGGCCCAACAGCTGCCCCGATATCCGCCTTACCTAATATAATTTCCTGAGATAAAATTTCTGTAGCCCTCATAGAAGATACGCATAGCTGATTAACTGTAACTGCTACTGTCTCAACTGAGCAACCTGTTCCTAACGCGACCTGTCGGGCTGTGTTGGGTTTGCAGCCAGCCTGATTGGAGTGCCCGGCTACTACCTCTTCGATTTGGCCTGGTTCTATCTTAGCTTTGTTCAACGCAGCTTTAAGTGCTATTATCCCTAATTCGACGGCCGAAACGTTTTTCAAAGAACCTAAAAAATCGCCGATGGGGGTACGCATGCCACTGACGATAACAACTTCACGCAAACAAATCTCTCCTTTTCATATATCCTAACTTCGCCAGTCTTGTTTATTAATGACCAAACTGTTTTCATGATATGATAAGTCCTACCAGCAAAACCGAGGTTTGCCGTCTTTTCCCCAAACCTCCTCATTTTCTAAGTTTTCTGACGGTTTTGATTAAACCAATACCCTAAAGCCTTTTCAAATAACCTCTAATATAGAATTCTATTGCAAAAATTGTGCCGGACCGCACTAGATAATACTGAGCTCACGCCAAACCTACTCAAGAAATACATCTTTAACCCGTTTTCATCCTTTACTGGTACTGATATTGATATAAAACGAACCTACCCACTTACTGCGCATGTATACTAATGATACACCCACCGCCTTGGGCGTCAAAACTAAGAAAGTAACATCATCCATTCCCGGGTGGCCGCCACATTCAAATCCTACAATGATTACGGCGTCGACCCCTGCCTGTTCTGCCTTTTTGGCAAAACGCACAGCAGGAACTTTGTGGAAAAGTTGGACTAATCTACAAATGTATACTTCGTACACAGACGGAAAAGTAAAAATGTTTACTTTAGATACAAAACAAGGTCTGTATGCTCACTATCGCTTCTAATATTTGATCACGTTTCCCAACCTTAATCCATAATCGTCTACTATTATTAAATAAAATCGGAATTATCTTATTTTTTTATTATTTAGAAATATTGGTGCATTGGTATGGATCTTGCAACATTTATCACTACTTACCCTAAATAACGATAAAGGAAGGGCGGGATGAGGAATTGATGAGATGTTACTTGATTGTTGCTTATACAATGCCGCATATGACTGAGGAGGTTATATTTTGAACTCAAAGTTTCAAGAAGAATACAAACGGAAGTTTATGTCGCTGGAAGATGCGGCTAAATTGATACAATCCGGGGACAAGATTGTGTCAAATCAATGTGCCAGCGAACCGGTTGGTTTACTAAATGCAATCGGTAAACGGGCTATGGCGAAAGAATTTGATGATGTTGAGCACATAGGGTTTGGGCCAACGTTATCGACAGATTGGATAAAACCCGAAGTTTATCCCCACTTTAGGATAAGTACAACGTTCATTTTAACTCCTCCAGTGAGAAAAGCTGTAAATAATGGGTATGCTGATTTTATTCCAGAACATTTGCATAATGTCCCTAATACTTTAACCAATTACCTGCTTAAAGACCTTCCTCCAGGAAAGGCCAAGGTAATATCCAGTGTTACCCCCATGGACAAGCACGGGTATTTCTGTACAGCCACTGCTCCTTTCTATTTTCACGAACCTGCGCGGATGGAGAATACGATGGTAATCCTGGAAGTTAACGAGAATCAACCCCGGGTATTTGGTGATAACTTCATACACATATCGCAGGTTGATTATATTGTTGAAAATAACCAACCGTTATTTACGAATCCAGCGGTGACAGAGAGCACGGCTGAGGATATTGCCATTGCCAATCTATTGCTAGAAATGATTGAGGATGGGTCTACTATACAGTTGGGAATTGGAGGGATGCCTAATTTACTAGGTAAGCTCCTGGCAAATAAACATGATTTAGGAGCCCATACGGAGATGCTGGGAGATGCATATAAATATCTATGGGAATTAGGCGTCTTAAACGGGAAAAAGAAAACACTAAAACCTGAGAAAATATGTGCTTGTTTTGCTATGGGGTCAGTCGAAACGTATCAGTGGATGCACGAGAATCCTGCGGTGGAGATGCGCAGACAAGCTTGGACCAATGATCCATATATAATAGGACAGAATAATAAAATGGTCTCAATAAATCAGGCTCTTTCAGTAGATCTTACTGGTCAGGTGTGTTCTGAAAGCATTGGCCCGATTATGTATAGCGGTACCGGTGGCCAGATGGATTTCACTCTAGGATCACAGCTTTCACCCGGGGGGAAAGGCTTTTTATGCCTTAAATCAACAGCCGTTACAAAGAATGGACGGATTTCAAAAATTGTTCCGTTGTTAAATCACGGCTCAGCGATTACTACTCCACGTCAGGAAGTTAATCACATCGTAACTGAATATGGGGTTGCTCAACTTAGAGGAAAGAATATAAAACAGCGTGCTCAAGAGTTAATTAGTATTGCTCATCCCGATTTTAGAGCCGAACTTCGCGAAGAGGCAAAAAGACTTAATTTGTAACGGTAGTAATCTAGTTCATTTTAACTCCTAAATTTACACTCCTCTTGGCATAATTGGGCCCCCTTTACCCATAGGTNNACCTATGGGTAAAGGGGGCCCAAGCTGATTCGTTCGATATATTCTAGTATCCTCCAACTATTTCAGCCCAGTTATATCTTCCATTTGTTAAAAAATATCAATGGGCAAAGATGCCTCGCCCGTAAATGACATTCTCAATCTCATTCAAATAACCGATTTGGAAGCCACATAATTATCTCAGGAAATATCACAAATAGTATTACGCATACTATCATAATTAGGACGAAGGGGAAGACCGACTTGTATATATCTCCCATCGTTACATCTTCTGGGACAATTCTTTTCATATAGAATAGACTGAAACCAAAAGGGGGGGTCAAGTATCCAAGCTGCATATTGACAATGAAAAGAACACCGAACCAAACCGGGTCAAACCCTAACGTTTTTATAAGAGGGACAAAAATCGGAACAGTAAGCATTATGATTGCACCAGGATCCAGAAACATACCCAGGATAAATAAGAGAAACATTATTCCTATCAAAATAAGATAAGGTGATAGTGGTAGTAAAGCTATCGACTCTTGTACAAGCTGTATTGCTCCTGTAGATGCATAAAGGGAAGTAAAGGCAGCGCTCCCAAGGATAATCCATACGACCATTCCAGAGAGTTGTAAAGTTTGGTAGCAAGTCTCTTTGATAACTGACCAAGTAAGTTTATGATTAATCGCAGCGCATAGGACACTGCCCAAACTACCGATGGCGGCAGCTTCCGTAGGAGTAGCAACACCCAAAAAAATCGAACCTAAAACTCCAAAAACAAGAAGCAAGGGGAGAATCAATCCGCGTAAAGCTACGAGCTTTTCCCTCATAGAAACTTTCTCTTCAAGTGGGATAGCTGGAGCTAGTTGAGGTTGCAAGAAGGCTTTTATAGCTATATAGGCCATGAATAGAAAGGACATCACTAAACCAGCAACGACCCCTCCGGCGAACAGCCGACCTACAGACTCCGACCCAAAAACCCCATAGATAATCATTAATACACTAGGAGGAATAAGTACTCCCAAAGTTCCCCCTGCACAAATACAACCAATAGCCAAATGTTTGTTGTAACCGCGTTTAAGCATAGCTGGAAGGGCTATAACCCCCATTGATATGGTAGCTGCAGCACTTGTTCCGGTCAAAGCTGCAAATATGGTGCAGACTACAACAGTCCCAATCGCTAAGCCTCCTCTAACGCCGCCCAACCATTTATACATTAACTCATAGGCATCTTCGGCTATGCCTGAGCGCTGGAGAATTACTCCCATAAAGATGAACAAAGGTATAGCAATAATAACAAAATTTTCCATTACTCCATAGGCGTTACCGGCAATAGCAGCTAAGGATCTGGGACCCAACAGGAAATAGGAAAATATAGTAGCAAGTCCTCCCATGATGAAAGCTAGCGGCAATCCTGAAATAAGAAGTACAATAAGCAAAGCAAACAAAAGAAGTGAAACGAAACCAACGCTCATTATCTCTCTTCCCCCTTAACTAAAGTGGTGACGTCTCGGGCGAATTTAGCAATCCCCTGAAGGAGTAGGAGAAAAGCCCCTATGGGCAGCATAATTTTTATCGGATAGAGAGGCGGACCCCATATGCTTGAAGAATGTTCCATAATTCTTATAGAGTACAAAGCCCTTTCCCCTCCTTTAAAGATTAGCGCTACGCAAAAGGCAGCGAAAACCCCAAACGTAATTATGTCTATAAAAGCTTGTTGCCTTCTGGAGAGACGATTGTAAACCAAATCCATATTTACATGTCCTTTGATCGATAAAATGTAGGCCGCACCAAGTACAATGTAGGTGCCAAACAACATGCCCGAAGCTTCATGGACCCAAATAGTGGGGGCATTTAATACATATCTTGCTATTACTTCATAACCAATTATTAGGTTCAGCACAATTATTAATAAAGAAATGAATTTTCCTGAACACTCACTAACAAGATCAATGTAATGCAAAATTATTCTCAATTGTGCACCTCCGTTATTAACTAATGTTAATATCGAGGGGAGCGGTGGATACACCCCTCCCCCCGACTAATCAACTTCTTACCAGGACAACTCACCAAATTTTGGTGAGACGTTTTTGGCATCTAATCTTTCCTTGTGAAATTCCTTAAGCATGGTTATTACTTTTGCGTTAACTGGGTTTTTTGCTGCTATTTTATCCCATACTGTTGACGAAATTTCCTGCGCTTTTGCTTGATCTTCTTCAGATAATGTGTTCACCGTAACGCCAAATTTATCAACCATACTATCAAGCGCTCTACTGTACATAGCCCGAGTTTGCTCTTCAGTTGCCCTACTACCATTTATAACAGCTGCTTCAATGGCCTTTCTTTGTCCAGGAGTGAACTTATTCCACACATCTAAGTTAAAATATATACTGTTCCATGCTCCCTGTATTGGATCAGGCAGCATGTAATTTTTTAAGACCTCCGGAAACTTCATCTCATACATTGGCCCTGCGTCACCCCAACTAACTCCATCTATGACACCAGTAGACAAGGCTGTGTATAGCTCAGACCCTGGTATACTAACAACTGAGCTTCCAGCCGCGGTCTCAAACATACTCATTCCGCCAATAGACCTTAATTTCATCCCTTTTAAATCAGCAAACTGTTTAACCGGTTTTTTAGTCATTAAGCCGACGTTATAAGTTTCAACGGGAATTACGTAAATTTTTTGCTTAGCATATTCTTGCCGCAGTATATCCAGAAATCCTCTTTGCCACATGAAAATCCAGGCTTCATGTAAATTTTTATAGCCGTAGGGTAAACCTGAGGCGATTTCGCTTACTGGTATTACACCTGCAAATAGGCCTTCTGGAAGCAATGCCATATCAAGTCCTCCTGAAGTTAAGCCATTAAGCATTTCTGGCACCGGCATCAGTACCCCTGCAGAGTACGGCGTGATCTTGACTGTCCCATTAGTCTCTTTCTCTATTAGTTTAATAGTAGGACCCAGAGTACGCTCTAACTGTTCCCCAGAGAGGTGAGATTGCAATTTCAGATTAACTACCGGAGCAGAAGCTTCAATTGTTGACGTAGGATTAGAGTTTTGGGATACTGTTGGTTTTTGTGCCATGCAGCCAACCAGGCTCATAGCTAATAACAATACTAACGAAATTGACAACACTTTTTTCTTCATTCTAAATTCTCCTTTTTTTAAGGGATTTATCTTTCCATTACAGAATTTCTAAACCTGTAGCCATATATAATTCTTTGGCCTATTATGTTTCTCCCCCTCCAAAGATTACCTTCCTGCAAATTCAGGCATTCTCCATCCTTTAATCACCTCAATTGCACCGCGGCCTTTGATCATATAAGGAATTACGCTTTCCTGAGCAAAAATGGACTGGTCATGTTTACTTCAATAATTCCCCTCCTCAATTTGAATTATTTTAAGAATAATCACATTATTCATTGTCATTGCAATAATTATGCCAAATATTCTAAGATAAAAATAGTTTCCTAAAGACGTATTTATGTACCTGCGTACTTATCCGAATGTATATATTGAATACATATTAATCGTTGCAGCTGTCTACAAAGAATACAACCCCAAATGGTATTGATCTCTAGTATTTCAACTTGAGGTGCAAAGTAACTGTCCTCCATCGACAACTAAAGTGTGTCCTGTCATAAAAGAAGATGCCGACGATGCCAACAGTAAGGCAGCGCCATCTATATCCTCCACCTCACCGACTCGGGGAATAGGATGACTTTCAACCATCTCCGACCCTTTCGTCCCTTCCCAAAGAACCTGACTAAACTTTGTTCTGATTAGACCGGGAGCAAGGGCATTTACCCTTATACCATCAGCTCCCCACTCTCTTGCTAAGCTGCGGGTAAGGTGTATTAGACCAGCTTTAGAAACGTTATAGGCATTTACACCCGTGGAGGCAATAAATCCCCCTACCGAAGCAACATTGATAATCACACCTCCATGAGTCTTCATCCACGCCTGGTAAACTAATTGTGAAAGAAAAAGAGCTGACTTTAAATTGACCTCAATAACTTTATCCCACGCCTGTTCAGTTAAATCAGCTAAAGGTCCATAACCGGGATTTCCACCTGCGTTATTAACCAGGATATCTATCTGTCCTGCCCAATCCATGGTCGCCTCAACTAATTTTTTTCTATCTTCAGGCACTAATACATTAGCTACTATTTTCCTAAAACATTTTGCTCGTTTTTAAGGTAGGGGGACACACCACTTTCAGGGAGTGTCTCCAATGATCTGATTCTTTCCACTGATTCATTTACCCCTTCAGGCTTACGGCTGCAGATAACCACCTTAGCCCCCGCCATTAAGTAAACACCAGCAATTTCCTCCCCAATACCCCGACTTGCGCCAGTAATTATAGCAACCTTTCCTGCCAACGAAAACATAGAATCTATGGATTTAGCCACTTTCACAATCCCTCCTCTGTCAAAGAACTTCTCTCTCTTTTCTATCTGATCGTCCTACAGCAAATATTTATGGGTTAAGGACTACCTTTATGGCCCCATCCAGTCTCTTTTCAAAAAGTTCATACCCTTTCGAGGCCTCTGTCAGAGGAAAACGGTGAGTAATTAAGGGAGTAAGATCCAGTTTGCCGGCCTGAATTAGGCTTATCAATCTCTTAGTATGAATGAAATTGCCAAGTCCAGTTTGAATCGTAATATTCTTTAATAAAAGCTTATGGAACGGCACTTCCACTGGTTTTGAAATAACTCCTATGATGGACACTGTTCCACCGATAGCTACTGTATCAAAGCAGTTAGCTAAGGATACTGGGCTGCCAACAGCTTCAACGACCAAGTCCACTCCCCATCCATCAGTAAAGTCCTTTATGGCCGCAACAGGATCCACCCTTGAAACATTAACCACCTTATCCGCTCCCAAACGGGTTGCCATGTCCAAACGATAGTCCTCTCTGTCCAAGGCAATCACTTGAGATGCACCGAAAAGACGCGCTACTGCTACCGCGCACAGTCCTACAGGTCCAGCTCCGAAAATGGCAACTACACTCCCCGGTTGAATTCCCTTTCCATCCGGGTTTACCCCCACTACACCAGTGTACGCTGTGGCAAGGATATCCCCGACGAAGAGCACCTGCTCATCAGTCAGGTCATCTGGTATCTTTTCCAAGGTTTCATCTGCATACAATACACGAGCGAATTCAGCCTGAACCCCCTGGAGGTTACCCATCTTAGGCCCGCATCCATAAGCGCCTCCGTTTTCACAGGCAGATATAAGTCTGCTACGACAAGCACGACACTGCCCGCAATTGACCGCCGCCATGCTTACCACCCTGTCGCCAGGCTTAACCTTGGTTACAGCTGAACCTACTTCTTCCACAACACCAACGAATTCATGACCTATAACCGTTCCCGGTTCCACCCTCAATAAACCATGCAGGATGTGCAAGTCACTGCCACAAATACTGGTCGTGGTAACCCGTACAATGGCATCCTCAGGTCCCTGGATTTCAGGTCTTGGCACATCATCCACCCGAATATCACCTAAACCCCGGTAAACTAGAGCTTTCATAATTTTCCTCCTTGGGTGCCAACTTAAGCTACGCTTTAACGTTTTTCCTTAACTCTGTCTTTAGAGTCTTACCGCTGACTGTTTTGGGCAATTGCTCAAGGATGATAATACTTTTCGGAACTTTGTATAGTACAACCTATTTTACTGAATTTTTAAATTTATCCAGCATCTTTCTTGGTGTCACAGTCTCCCTCTCATAGATGGGAAGTTCTTTATTAATTCCGGCCAGATACTTGGCGATATTCTTCAGACCTTCCAGATCGTACCGGGACATCATAGTAATGGTTTCCATCAATGGAGAGCCACCGCCGTGCATTCCTGCTACCATCTGTGCTCCGGAGAAATGCGAGCACAGCTGGTTCTCTACCATCCTGAAGCACCTATGTGTGTCTTCGGAGGAAATATTCGGGTTTCTCTTGATATACTTGTTCACGAGCGAGCCAGTTTCCTCAGAAAAGAACTCCGCTTCCATGGGCAGGGTGGCACTCAGCCCACCTGCTAGGTCGGCTAGGATACTATACTCATTGTAAATCTCTTGACCTGCTAACCGTCTTCCAGCATTGGTAAGAATTTCGTCTGGTACAAAGGAGCCGGATGGGAATTTTACACCGCGGTAGGCACTGGCCTGTCCTGCAGCAAACACTAGCTCTGCGGTACCGATGATGTGAGAAATCTTTTCCTTAACATGTTCAGCCTTTTGAATTCCATTGTATTCAGCCACGAGTGCCGCTTGACTGGCCAGAACTTCGGAAACAGCTGTTTTACAGCCTGTGTAGGAGTGTCTATGGAAGTGGGCGAACATCAGGGCCAAGTAGCCCGCATATTGTACAACCTCAGGATTCTCTCTGCCGTTCATGAATACTCTTTCGTTAGGTACAAACACATCGTCAAAAATGGTCATCGATTCGACATCACCCACTTCACCCATTGGCGCCGGCAAGTATTTGCGCTTGCTATGACCACCAGGTAGAGCTATTAGCTTAACACCTTCCCAGTCCGAGGGAATGGCGAAGGCGACAGCATAGTCAGCGTCCTTTACGCCCATCAAACGCGTCGGCAAAACGATGATTTCATCCGCATAAGGAGCTATTGAGTTACAGATCTTAGCCCCTCTGACAATGATGCCATCCGGCTTTACATCGACAATCTTTACATACTGATCGGGATCCGCCTGTTCATGCGGCCTCTTCATTCGGTCACCCTTGGTGTCGGTCTGAGCACAGTTGGCCACAAGGTCGTTAGCCTGGGAATACTCTAGGTATTTCAGAAATCTCTTGTTGTATACGGTGCCACAAGCCTCGTCCATATCATAGGTAACAACGGCAAGGGCATTGAGCGCATCATTTCCCATACATCTTTGGATACACCCGCCCACTCGGTGACACAGCAGTCTCGTCATCCGTTGTTTCTTCAACAAATCATCCATGCTTTGATGAATGTGGGTATACCGATTGATTTTTTCACCGGTAAGGTGAGATGTTGCAGTACATACCTCCTCATAAGCCGGGTTGTGGGCGCAGTCAAAAGTCTGTTTTATGACATATAGCCCGCCGTTAATCCAATCACCAGTTCTATCGACTTTTTTACCGTTGATATAAACGTTTGGTTTCATCTTCTTTAGGCGGTCGACATAGTTTTTATAAGTTCCTACTGGCATTTTTTATCCTCCTCGTATTAATTAGTTTTTCCAGTAAATTTGATAAGACCAAAATTTAAATTTTATCATATGATTTTGTAAATTCAGTGTATTGCAAAAAACATACCAACCACTACCAAAAGTAAAGAAAACTTGGCTGGCGCCCACGAAGACACTGTCTTCGCACGTATTAGCCTTCTTGCAGACACTGTCTTCGCACGTGTTAACTTAGCGGAGAAGCCATGGCGAAGGCGGCCGCCTTAGTTGCACTTATGCTTCCAGAAAGTATACAACTGAAAGTTATACTTTCTGACTAGTATAAAGTAAACTTGGCTGGTGCCAAGCCTTCTGATGAAGACAGATACCATAGTTACACTGATACGGACTGATTGTAATACTTTATGATTGTATAAAAGAATCCCCCGAATGGCCTAGAAAGCACGGGGGATAAAGTTATTTGTATATTTATAAGATAATTATACTTAATTCGTTCATTATAACTGTATACAATAGAGACACCATCAGTTTTAATCTTGAATTGCTTTCAGCTTAGTCTTCAATATTGAACGAATCACAATGTAATTAGAGAAGTATGCCAGCATCAAGAATGGGTATAGTACGTTCAATTACTTTTGAGACTTTTTGAATTTATCTAGCATCCGCCTTGGTGTGACGGTTGCCCGCTCGTATATGGGCAGGTCCGGATTGATCCCGGCAAGATACTTGGCAATATTCTTCAGGGCTTCGAGGTCGTACGCGCCCATCATCGCAATGGTTTCCATGATAGGAGAACCGCCGCCGTGCATTCCTGCTACCATCGTTGCTCCGGCAAAATGCGAACAAAGCTGGTTTTCAACCATCCGGAAGCAGCGGTGGGTGTCTTCAGCGGAAATATTCGGGTTTCTTATAATGTACTTGTTCACAAGCTCTGCTGTTTCTTCCGCGTAGAACTCCCCTTCGAGCGGCAGGGTGGCACTTAACCCTCCTGCCAGGTCAGCCAGGATGCTATATTCATTGTATATCTCTTGACCCGCCAACCGTCTGCCGGCATTGGTGAGAATTTCATCCGGCACGAAGGAGCCAGATGGAAATTTTACGCCGCGGTAGGCGCTGGCCTGTCCTGCAGCAAACACTAATTCTGCGGTTCCAATGATGTGAGAGATCTTTTCCTTAACGTGTTCTGCTTTTTCAATCCCGTTGTATTCGGCTACGAGCGCGGCCTGGCTGGCCAAAACTTCGGAAATGGCTGCTTTGCAGCCTGTATAGGAATGTCTGTGAAAGTGCGCGAACATCAAGGCTAGGTAGCCCGCATATTGAACAACATCAGGATTCTCTAAGCCATTCATGAAAACTCTTTCATTGGGCACGAATACATCGTCAAAGATGGTCATTGATTCAACATCACCGACTTCACCCATCGGTGCCAACAGATTTTTCCGTTTGCTATGCCCACCAGGCAAAGCCATCAGTTTGACACCCTCCCAGTCGGCGGGAATGGCAAAAGAAACGGCATACGCAGCGTCCTTAGCGCCCATGAAGCGAGTCGGGGTCACAATAATTTCATCCACATAGGGAGCATTAGAGTTACAGATCTTAGCCCCTCTGACAATGATGCCATCAGGTTTTACTTCTACAATCCTTAAATACTGATCGAGATCCTCCTGTTCATGCGGCCTCTTCATCCGGTGACCCTTGGTATCGGTTTGAGCACAGTTGCCGACAAGGTCGTTGGCTTGGGTATACTCTAAATATTTCAGGAATCTCTTATTGTATTCGGTGCCACAAGCCTCGTCCATGTCATAGGTAACTACTGCAAGTGCATTAAGGGCGTCAATTCCCATACATCTTTGGATACAGCCTCCTACTCTGTGGCAGAGTAGTCTGGTCATCCGTTGTTTTTTCAGCAAATCATCCATGTTTTGGTGAATATGGGTATATCGATTAATTTTTTCACCGGTCAGGTGAGATGTGGCTGTGCATAATTCCTCATAAGCCGGGTCGTGGGCGCAGTCAAAGGTCTGCTTCATAACATACAGCCCGCCATTGATCCAATCACCAGTTCTATCGACCTTCTCCCCGTTGATATAGACGTTTGGTTTCATTTTCTGAAGACGCTCGACATAATTTTCATAAGTACCTACTGGCATTTTGTATCCTCCTCAAATTATAGTCTCCTAAAATGGTTTTGACTAAAGTGAAACACTGAAGCCTTATTACATAACCTTTAATTTAAGTCTTATTGCAAAAATCATACCAAATACCTCCGAAGTGAAAAAAGCCCTCAGAATGGTATAAAGTTGCTGAGGAAAAAAGTGATTTGTATATAATTAATATCATTAAACTGAAATTGCTGGCTTCAGCTGTATACAATAGAGACACTCTCACTTCAGTTTGTGATTAATGTCACAAATTCATAAATCTCAACTGATACTTATAACCATGCAAGAAAACTCCTCAAATTATCCCCAAACGTGATATTCAAGCTTAATTAGAGCTTGCTAATTTATCGAAAAGTC
>DOPS01000070.1:0-41327 GCA_003512645.1 Desulfosporosinus sp. | reverse complement strand
CCTTCTGCATATCTCACGCCCAGTAGTTGGAACAACTTTTCCCCAACTGCTTCTGGCAAGGGGGCGCCACCACCACCCACGAACGCCAGAGATTTCACATTATAGTTCATCAGGTTAGGATTGGCCAGAAAATCTACCACCATGGTGGCTATGTTTACCCAGTGAGTACATCCGTACCCTTCGACCAAAGCAGCGGCAACTTCCCTGTTCCAACGGGTCAACAACACCATCGTTCCACCTGCAAAAATTGGTGCATTCATACTATGTTGCATTCCAGTCACATGAAATAATGGTAAAGTCGTCAAAGTAATCGTATTGGCCGTCATTGAGGTCCATGCAGATGCGCCAACAGTGTTAGCATTAACTGACCTATGGGAGTGAACACACCCTTTTGGTCTGCCAGTGGTCCCTGATGTGTAAGGCAAAACCGCCATATCCTGCTCAGATACAGTCAACGGGCCTGGTTTCAAACCAGAGTTGATAGCCTCCTGCCAATAAATTGTCTGGGGATTCTCGAAGTCATGGCGTGGGGCACCAACTTCATCAGGAATTGCCAAGTCGAACTCGGGCGACGCATAATCACTGTAGGCAGCAACAATAACGTGCTGTAAGAGAGTGCTCATTTGCAATGGAGCAAGGCGCTCATAGAGTTCCTGTCCGGTAATGGCCACGGTTGCCTCACAATCGTTGATATAAAATGACAGTTTCATCCGTAACATTCATAGGGCTCATGGGTACCACTACGGCGTTTGCCCGCAAAATGGCATAATAGGCAATCACATATTGGGGTGAATTTTGCATAAAGAGCAGAACGCGATCGTTTTGGACAACCCCTAGCTTGCTTTGTAAAAAGCCTGCTAAGGAATCCACTTCAGCTTGAAATTGCCGATAAGCAACAGTGCCGCCATAATAGTGGATAGCGGCTTTATCAGGATACCTCCGAGCTGAGACTGCAAGATTATCATATAAACTGGTCTTCGGCACAGGTAAACTATGTGCTAGACGTTTAGGCCAAAATTCTAAATGTCTTGTTCTTGACATAATGCTTCCACTACCTTTTGAATTATATTCTTAAAAGCTACTAAGTCTTATAACAGCCGGCGCAGCACTTTGCCCGCGCCGGTAGCTGGCAGGGACTCCCGAAACTCAACATAACGCGGAGACTTGTAGGTCGTCATTTTTTGTTTGGCCCAGTCCATTATGTCCTGAGCGGAAATTTGGGTACCCTGCTCAGGTTTCAGCACAACGTAGGCCTTGACTACTTCGCCTTTCTGAGCATCGGGTACTCCAGTCACCGCTACTTGGGCAATTGCTTCATGCCGGATCAGCATGGCTTCCACTTCCTCCGGAAAAACACTGTAACCTGATACCTTGATCATTTCTTTGAACCGTCCACTGAAGATCAAATAGCCATCTTCGTCCAACCACCCCATATCTCCAGTGTATACCCAACCATCACGAAGAGTCTGGGTTGTGGCCTCTGGTCTATTCCAATAACCCCGGAAAACACCTGGATTGGTGATAACTATTTCGCCCATCTCGCTGACCGGCATTTCCTTACCCGTATCTGGGTCAATAATACGAATCACCGTCTCGTAGTTCGGGATCCCTTGAGTTCCCCACTTTACGGCAGTCGAGGGCATAAAGGTATCCGCTGTGTGAGTTTCACTGAGTCCATAAGCCGCTTCGTAGATCTCACACCCGACCGTAAACTTAGCCCACGCCTCCGAAATCTCTTGAGTTAGGATAATTCCAAAGCTGGTAGCTCTACTAGTTCTTAAGGAGGAAATATCATATTGTCCGGCATTGGGTACCT
Organism: Desulfosporosinus sp.; assembly: GCA_003512645.1. Classification (GTDB taxonomy): domain Bacteria; phylum Bacillota; class Desulfitobacteriia; order Desulfitobacteriales; family Desulfitobacteriaceae; genus Desulfosporosinus. The sequence continues at coordinate 39,511 of DOPS01000070.1, read as the reverse complement.
GCATGACTGCGAGATTCATAGGCACCACACTATACCACCACGTACATTTGTAGCGTTCAATGGCCTGCAGAACTGCGAGCGGATCAAACCGATACAAAAGCACCATGCTGGCGTTGGCATAAATTGGGCAATTGAGCCCCAACAACATCCCCGCGATATGGTAAAGGGGCATCACGGTAAGTAAGACATCCTCCGCCCCAATTTTGCTGCTTTGGGCTACTGCAGCTGTCTTAAAGAGAGCGTTCTCATAACTAAGCAGGGCTCCCTTCGGTTGACCGGTCGTACCGGAAGTATAGACCATGAGACCAATGTCCTTCATATTGAAGTCCACGGAAGAAACAGAACTTTCCAGATCCCTGATCACCGAGATCATGTCGTGAACACCCGGAATGAAGGGTTTCGGTTTGCCTATCTCTGCTGGAACATTGAGTGTAGGCTCAGTCGGCAGAAAATCCCCGTAATTCGTGAGAATAACCTGCTCAATTTGTGTCTTTGACTGAACCTTCATTACGATATCGTAGAGGCCGTCCGCTGCCACGATCACTTTCGCTTCCATATCGTTGAGTTGGCTCTCCAATTCCCACTCCTTAAACAAAGGACTGCACGGCCCCACGACCGCTCCGATTTTTTGGATTCCATAATGCGCAATAAAATATTGGGGACTATTGGTGAGAAAAAGCGCTACGTGATCTCCTTTCTTAACCCCGGAGACCGACAAGAAAGTTGCAAACCGCTCGCTGAGATCGTTTAGTTCACGATAGGTGATCTCTCGTCCATACCAGATGATCGCGATCTTCTCTGGATTCAAGTTGGCATTGTCCCGCAAGTACTCGTGCAAGGGCTTTTGCCCTTGCTGATAAGAGAGCTCCGGGAGTAAATCTTGAGGCCAACTTTTACGCTTTCGATCGTTCATCTAACTACCTCCTCGAAATTTTGCCTCCCTAACCATGACCCTAATGTGAGAGGCCCCGTAGGGAAACACCTACGGGGTATTTTTACTTACTTACTTACTTACTTACTTACTTACTTATAAATTATCCAACTTATAAGAGCATAGTTATTTGCACCTTGAACATTTACCTGACTCAGGATTCCGTAGTGGCAGCCGTTTGGAGTTTTGCTTTTTCCTCTTCAACTAGCTGACGGCGCAAAACTTTTCCAACGATCGTTCTAGGCAATTCATTCCTGAACTCCACAAGGCGTGGTACCTTAAATGCAGCCAACTTGGTCCGGCAAAAAGCAATTAATTCTTGGTCTGAAGCCTCTGTATTGGGTTGCAGGACAATGAATGCCTTAACCGTCTCGCCGCGGTAAGCGTCGGGCACCCCTGCTACAACAACTTCCTTAACTTTTGGATGTTCATACAATACTTCCTCAATATCACGAGGATAAACATTGAAACCGCCTGCGATAATTATGTCTTTCTTGCGATCAATTATATAGAAGTAACCTTCTTCGTCCATTCTGCCTATATCGCCGGTATGCAACCAGCCGTTCCGTAAGGTTTCAGCCGTCGCTTCTGGCTTTTCCCAGTACCCAAGCATCACTTGAGGACCTCGGACGCATAATTCTCCTATTTCGCCCACGGGGAGCTCTCTGTCACCAGTCTCCAAATCCATAATTGCGCAATCAGTGTCAGGGAAGGGGAAACCTATGGAACCGGCGCGTGTAGGGCGATCGAGCGGGTTGCAATGCGTTATCGGGGAAGCCTCAGACAAACCATACCCTTCAACTAAATTTCCTTTGCCTTGCGTCACTTCGCTGAATTTCTGAGCAACCTCTAAGGGCAGTGGGGCTGAGCCACTAGTGCAAACTTTGATTGCAGCTAAGCTTTCACTGTATTCTGCGATGCGGGGATGGCTGTTAAGAGCCATAAACATGGTTGGTGCACCAGGGAAGAGAGTCGGCTTATAGGCACGAATTGTTTCCAACACTTGATCAACGTCAAAGCGGGGCAAAATAATCTGAGTTGCAGCGATGCACAAAGCATTATTGAGGCAGTCAGTCATGCCATAGACATGGAATACCGGCAATATGGTGAGAATGCGTTCCTTTCCATATTCCATGTTAACCGACCATTCAAGAACTTGGAGGGTATTACATATTAGATTACGGTGAGTGAGCATAACCCCTTTGGAGACACCCGTCGTGCCACCAGTATACTGCAAGACTGCCAGATCTTCGGCGGAATTAATGGGTACTTCAGGTAGAGCAGCCTCACACTTGATTAGATCGTCGTATGAATAAATTCCAGGTGCTGACTTGACCGGTGCAAGAAAGTTAAAAACGATGACCCTTTGTAAAGACGTATCCTGCAGCACATTCTTTACCCGAGGATACATCATTTCAAAGACAATGATCGTGGTTGCCCCAGAATCATTCATTTGGTGTGCAATTTCTGGTTCAACGTACATGGGGTTTGTTTGGACGACAATTGCGCCTAATTTGAGCAAAGCAATGAAAGCTATTTCCCATTGGGGGCAATTCGGGCCCATTAGCCCCACCCGTTCCCCCTTGATGATACCTAAACCAGCTAAAGCAGTCGCAAAACGGTTGACCTGATCCCCGAACTGTCTATAAGTAACCGTATGCCCTCCAAAAATCATGGCAGGGCTATCTGGCATTTTGGCGACTGTCTCATCAAACATTTGACCTAGCGACTTATCGGGGTAATCAATGTGGTACCTAACATTGCTTGGATAGCTTTTCAACCATAGTTTCTCATTTTCCGTCATCCGATTGCCTCCTCTTTTTACTACTTAATTATTTGGTTTAAGTAAAGTCAAACTGTTCTCTAATTTCATTAACTCGCTAGTGCTTAGATTTATATTTTATTTTCTATTATAAATTTTCTGAATATTATATGCCTAAAAAGTTCCCCTCCTCTTGGTTATGTGGTTACACTCAAGTCTACCTATATTATCTTGTCTTTTTCACTGGAAAGTAAATTTGCACCTCGTTTCTTTTTAACTATTCTAATAACTCTCCTTTAGATCTAAATGCAATATTTATGCCACTAAAATGTATAACAAAAACCCTCTTAAATAACAAATCAGCGATTAGAGAGAGTACTAAACGTGTACGGAATTGATACAAATATTTACAATTCTGTGTTAGAAAGCATACACTTCAAAAATTCAGTACCCGTTCTATCATAAAAGCCCGCTTGATTACCTTCGCTTTTTCATCCACTTCAGAGGCTCCCACTTCAATAAGTGGGAGTCTCCATCCCTCAAACACCCTAATACCTGTCCATAAGTAGTGCCGAAAACGCACATATTCACTATAATCGCACTCGGCCCCTTTTTGCGCTAACACCTTTACAATTTATCCATATTAAGGAGGACATCCATATATGGGTATAGACTTTCTAATTGTCGTTCTTCGGTTGACTGGCATAGTCAAAAAAGCCCTTGCCCGTTTTTCTGCCTAAGTGGCCCGCGCTGACCAATTGACGCAATAAACCAGGAGTTCGGTATTTAGTATCACCCGTATCTCGAAACAAAGTTTCTCCTACCATTAAAACCACGTCTAGACCGCAAACATCTGCTAAAGCAAGAGGACCGATCGGGTGATGACCAGCCAGTTTCATGACTTTATCAATATCTTCAGCAGTTGCCAATCCTTCTTGCAGCACAAAGATAGCCTCGTTGATCATGGGATTCATAATTCTATTGAACACAAACAAGGGACTATCCTTGACTTTAATCACCGTTTTCCCCAAGCTAATCAAGAGTTTTTCCGTCTCAAGCAAAGTAGCTTCAGAAGTGTGATAACCTTGTACTACCTCTACCGGTTCCATGCGAGGGGGTGGAATAAAAAAGTGTGTACCAATTACCCTATCCTGCCTGTTAGTAGCTGAAGCTAATTCAGTAATACTAAGCCCCGATGTGTTAGTCGCCAAAATCGTTTCTGGTGGACAAAAACCGTCCAGTTCTTTGAACAAACCCTTTTTAACCTCCAATTTTTCAATGACAGATTCAATAATGTAGTCCGAGGATCCGAGCATAGCTAAACTAGTGGTTGTTTTAATACGCTGTAGACACTGGTTAGCAGTCTCTGAAGTAATCTTACCTTTTTGCACTTGCTGGATTATATTTTTCTGGATGCTGGCAAGACCGCGCTGTACTAACTCTTCATTCAAATCCCACAAAGCAACTTGGTAACCTGCTTGGGCTGCCACCTGGGCAATACCCGCTCCCATGGTGCCGGATCCCACTATCCCAATCTGGCTAATTTTTTTGGACTCAAAATCTGTTTCATAAGACAACTCATCCCACTCCTCAAATTCAATTACGACTTGTAGTAAAAAGAAAGAACCGGAAGAGAGTATACCTTTCACCTATGCTTCATTTCTTTTTTAGGGTCGCATGGCATGTTGGTAGGGGCCTAACTGTTGTGGCAAAAGGGCATAAGCATCCCTTACCCATTCGCAAAGAAGTGGACGAGTTTCGCGTGGGTCAATAATCTCCTCGATACCAAAAGCTTCTGCAGTACGTAAAGGTGACCGGATGGGTTCCATACTATCCATAATTTCCTTAAGAAGAGCCTCGGGATTCGAACTAGCTTCTAACTCCCGACGATAGGCTGCTTGCACTCCTCCTTCTAAAGGTAGGGAACCCCAGTCACCCGACGGCCAAGCGTAACGTAAATGAAGAGCATGCCCATTGATCATACCTGCTCCGCCAACACCGAAAACTCGTCTTAAAATAATTTCGATCACAGGTACTGTAGCTTGGTAGATGGCTGCTATTGCCCGAGCACCCCGACGAATAGTACCCCTCTTTTCCGCGTTTAGACCTATATCCATTCCCGGTTGATCCACTAAATTGACAATGGGTAAATGAAACGTTTGGCATAGATCTACGAAACGTTCTAATTTATCCGCTCCTTTGTCGGTAAGCCCTCCACCCCGGATAAAGGGGTCTGGGGCGATAACGCCCACCGGATGACCCTCTAATCGTGCCAGCATAGTAACTGTGCCAGCACCGAAAAAACGTCCCATTTCGAATAAGGATTCTCGGTCGAAAATCATCGGTAGCAGTTCTCGGATTTTATAAGGACGTCTTCTATTTCGCGGGATTACTGAAAGTAATTTTTCCTCTCTACGCTGAGAATCGTCGTTTGACACCGCAACGGGTGGAGAATGCCATACATTGGACGGCAAATAGGAAAGAAACGTTTTAATTTGCTGGAAAGCCTCCTGTTCTGATTCAACCACATTATCGACAACCCCACTGGCTCTGTGAACCTGCACTCCTCCCAGTTCCTCTTTAGATAAAATTTCCCCAGTCCCGTATCTGACAACAGGCGGACCAGCCACCATAATTTGAGAATTATTCTCAGCCATTACCGAAAAATGGGCGGTTACGACTCTCGCTGCACCCAACCCCGCTACTGATCCGAGACAAGCAGCTACCACAGGAATACAACCTAGATTAGCGACCACCAAGTCCCAGGCTGGGTTGACTGGTACATAAGTGTAGCCTTCATTGGACAGGAACTTGACGCTCCCTCCACCTCCAGTGCCATCTACCAAACGAATGATGGGTATCTTAAGGTCATGGGCCATTCGCTCAGCATACTCCTGCTTTCCTCGCACTGAACCATCTGCAGCGCCACCGCGTACGGTAAAATCATCTCCTCCAACAACAACTTTACGCCCATCAATACGTCCCGTTCCAAGGACAAAATTGGCTGGAACGAAATCGATCATCTTGCCTTCCTCGTAAGTAGCTTTTCCTGCTAAAGCCCCTGTTTCGTGAAACGTACCTAGATCGAGGAGTAGCTCAATTCTCTCTCGGACCGTTAACTTACCTTGCGCCCGGTGCTTAGCGACCCGCTCTTCTCCTCCCATTAGTTTGGCTAAATCTTCCCGTCTGTGCAATTCATCAACCTCAGGTTGCCAATTCATTTCATAACCCCCTTCGAACTCTTTTCTAATACGTCAGGAAATGTCTATCATACCCGACTCAAGCCGGTGTGCTCTTATGGAATGCTTAGACCATACAATCCCATCTCCGCAGCCTTATCGAGCAAAATATAATCCTAATAATCGTGGATGTATACTAAAAGGCCTCGTCGAACGAGGCCTCTTAGTATTTTTCAACTTCTTTAATGTTTATTGCTTTTTTGCCATATGTTTAACTTTTGTGCTTCGCGGATTAACTCCTCACAACTCTACAACAATTCGTACACGCCGGCAGCTCCCATGCCGCCACCGATGCACATGGTAACCATGCCGTATTTCTTCTTTTGTTTTGTCAATTCATGTAATAAAGTTGCTGTGAGCTTAGCTCCGGTACAACCGAGTGGATGTCCAAAAGCAATGGCCCCGCCGTTAGGATTCACTTTTGCCGGGTCTATGTCCAGCGTCTTAATGATCGCCAGCGACTGTGAGGCAAAAGCTTCATTTAGCTCGAATAAGTCGATTTGATCTAGGGTCAACCCAACTTGCTTTAAAACTTTGGGGATGGCCTTAATCGGACCAATGCCCATCAGTTCGGGTTCGACACCAGCGACAGCAAATCCACGCCAAACGGCTATTGGTTTCAAACCTAGAGCCTTGACTTTTTGTTCAGACATAAGAAGGGTGATTGCTGCACCGTCACTGGTCTGGGACGAGTTCCCTGCCGTGACCGAGCCCCCATTCAAGAAGGCTGGCCTGAGTTTAGCCAACGATTCCATCGTGGTTTCTGGACGAATCCCCTCATCTTTATTGAACCATTTTTCACCCGGTTTTCCCCAAGTGGGTAAAGGAATTGAAACAATCTCGTCATCAAAGCGTCCTCTGCTTTGGGCAGCAAAAGCTTTCTGATGGCTTTGTACCGCGAAAGCATCTTGCTGTTCACGCGTGACCTCATATTTTTTTGCTACGTTTTCAGCAGTTATGCCCATCGATATATAGACTTCTGGAGCATTCGCCAACATAAAGGGATTCGGAGCCGGTTTATTCCCAACCATCGGGACCATGGACATGCTCTCTGCTCCGCCACCGATCATCACATCTGCTTCACCTAAGCGAATCCGATCTGCAGCCATGGAAATCGCCTGAAGCCCTGACGAACAAAAGCGATTAATAGTTACACCTGTAACGTCAAGCGGGAGACCAGCGCGCATGGCCATAATTCTGGCCATATTCATCCCTTGCTCTGCCTCTGGAAACGAACAACCAATAACGCAGTCATCAATCTCTTCCGTTTTAAGAGCAGGAACATTTTTGAGAATATCCTGTATAACATAAGCCCCTAAATCATCTGGACGAACCTGTGCCAAGCTCCCTTTAACCGCTTTACCAATGGCCGTCCGCTTGGCCTGTACAATGTACGCTTCTTGCATGCTTTTCCCCCCTAATTCCGTAATGGCTTGCCTTTGGCGAGCATATGGCGGATGCGATCCTGTGTTTTCGCTTCCCCGAGTAAGCTAATAAAGACTTCTCGTTCAAGATCTAAGAGATATTGCTCGTCCACGAGCATTCCAGCCGGACGATCCCCACCGGTAATGGCATAAGCCAGTTTATTGCCAAGCTGCTGATCATACTCTGAGATATAATGTCCTTTGCGCATGCCATACATTGCCAGTTCCAAGGTGCCGCGAACACCGGAACCCGCTATTTTGACCTTCGTTGGCAAGTTAGGTCTGAAGTTACGAGCCAAGTCGATGACCCGTGCCTTAGCATCCATAATGATATGCTCCGGATTCATGCTATAGCGATCATGGTCACGCAAGAAGCCAAGCTGACGAGCTTTTTCCGCACTCGTCGAGACTTGGGCCATGGCAATCACTTCAAAACGTTTAGCAAAGAAGTAATCTGGAGCAACTTGTACGCCCGGCAGGATTCCTTCCATCGCCCGAACAGCCAATTCCTTAGTCCCACCACCAGCAGGAATTAAGCCAACACCGAGTTCAACGAGCCCCATGTAGGTTTCCGAAGAGGCCTGAATAGCATGAGTGTGTAGACAAATTTCCGCTCCACCGCCGAGGGTCATTCCGAAAGGAGCCGCTACGACAGGTTTCTTAGCGAATTTCAGGGCCATCGTTGCATTCTGTAATTCACGCACCCCAAGATCAAGATCAGTCCAGTTTCCTTTTTCGGCTGCCTGGAGAATAAGTATGAGGTTAGCACCCACGCAGAAATTCTTTCCTTGATTGCCGATCACAAGTCCTAGGTAATTTTTCTCCACTTCTTCCAACGACTTATTGATCATCTCCACAACATCTGCGTTGATGGAATTGTTCGGAGAGTGAAATTCTAAACAGGCCACATTGTCGCCAAGATCCACCAGGCTTGCACCAGCATTGCCCAAGATCACCTTGCCACCCTTATGGGCTTGTTTCAACGAGAATGAGTATGGGCTGACTGTTTTTTGATGATAGGTTCCAGCATTATAAAAAGCGGTCTGTCCAGCCTCAGTCTTCTGATAGAAACTTTCGTACCCTTTTGCGAGTAATTCTTCCACGAGCGGGGGCAGTGTGCCGCCTTCCGCGACAATACGATCTGCTGTAGCTTTGACTCCAAGTGCATCCCATAGTTCAAACGGACCCATCTCCCAATTGTAACCCCACCGCATGCCTTCGTCGATTCCGGTGATATCGTCTGCTATATCTTTGACTATAGTAGCAGCATAAAGCAGAGTCGGTTTTAAAACATTCCAAGCAAACTCTGCCCCAATATCATCTCCGTCAACTAAGGTGCGAAGTTTCTCGGGCAGACTTCTTGCAGCTTTTGCTTTTTCTAGAGAAGCAAAGTTCACACTTTTTTGTGGACCATAGGTCATGGTTTGAATATCTAATACTTCAATGACTTTACCTTTAGGACCTTTGGATTTCTTGTAAAACCCTTGGTTGGTTTTATCTCCCAACCAGCCATTATTCAGCATAGTAAATATAAACTCTGGTAAAACAAAGTTATCTTTTTCCGCAGGCACCCCATTGGCTACGTTATTGTTTGAATGGATAAAGGTATCCAATCCGACGAGATCTATCGTACGAAACGATGCACTCTTCGGACGTCCCATGACAGGTCCCGTCAAGGCATCCACTTCATCAACGGTTAACCCTGTTCGGAGCATTTCCTTAAGTAACACAGGAGAGCCGATGGCGCCAATCCGGTTCGCAATAAAATTGGGCGTATCTTTGGCCATGACAACCCCTTTGCCCAAGACTCGCTCTCCGAATTCGCATAGGAATGTAATGACATCCTGGTCGGTATTGGGACCGGGGATAATTTCTAAGAGTTTCATGTAGCGTGGGGGATTAAAAAAGTGCGTCCCCAGGAAATACCGAGTAAAACTCTCCGGGAGCCCCTCTACCATAGATTTCAAAGAGATTCCCGAAGTATTAGAAGTGACAATCGTACCTGGGCGGACCTGAGCAGCAACTTTTTTGAAGAGATCCATCTTGATATCGAGACGTTCTACTACAACCTCAATCACCCAATCCACTTCGCTTAAGCGACCTAAATCATCACTTAGGTTTCCCACCTCAATTCGCTCAGCAAACTCTGGGACTAAAAATGGGGCAGGATTCATTTTTAACATGTTGGTCTTATTCTGTTCCGCAAGGCTATTTCGAACCTTACGGTCCTCGAGGGTTAATCCGGCTGCTTCTTCTTTAGCCGTTAGTTTTGAAGGGACAATATCCAACAACAGGCTTGGAATTCCGGCATTGGCCAAATGTGCAGCAATGGTACTCCCCATCACGCCAGACCCTATTACCGCTACTTTATGAATCTGCATTTATATCCTCCTCTCGTTTCTGTTGGGCGGCACATCATTTTATCTCTTTCGGTTTTTCCTTTAACAGAAATGCGCCTTCAAACAAACTAAACATTAGCTCTACTCAACGGACCAGTCAGCGAGCTTGAAACCCTCATTCTCTTTATACCGATCAAACAAATAGTGACGGAAGCGCACATACTCGTTATAATCGCACTCGATCCCCTCTTTAGCCAAGACTTCAACGAATTTTTTCAGATCAGGCGGACATCCCCAAAGCGGAATAGCCTTTTTTACATTGACATTATTCTTATTTAAGTGACAGGCGCACTTGCCAAAGAGTACGGAATTGTCAAAACCAGTGGCAGCGATCTGCTGCTTTCCGCTTACTACCTCGACATTCGGGAAAGGCTTCCCTTTAAAAGCAGATGAGAGAAGGATCAACATGGGGTTATATTGTACCGAACAACCCGTGCACAGACTACTATCATACTTACGAATCGCCAGCCCGGTGATGCCACGCTTCTCAAACCCAGCCGGACCGGTGTCTTCTTCCGACCACTCCCAATCATAGGTTACAAATTCCTGATGATCCGCAACACTCTCCCCTCTAAGTTCGTAATCTGCCAGTTCCATACTGTACCCGTGGCGCTTGGCATAATTGGTCAGATAAGCCACCTCTTTCGCCGGATAACCGAGGATTTCCGCCCCCACAAGGTCGCAGGCAAAAGGATCACGAGAAGCTATCAGCAGGTCTTTTCTAAATGCTTTTCCAGTAGGCCCAGGGCCTTTTTCCAGGGTATAAAGACCATCGATAATCGTCAAAGCCACTGGCAGCTTTTCAATGATGCGGGGAAAAGTAAGGCTAAGCTCCTCGTCACCCACACCATGGCAAGACTGTTTAGATTTCTTATTGAGACATCCTTTAAGGTTTTTGATGCCTAAAGAGACTTTAGCCTGGTTATGGGTTTTTAACACTGGGACATTGATGATCTTGTCCGCTTCCAAGGCCTGCTTTGCAATTTCCAGCCTAAACCCGTCGCCATAATCCGTGGGAATAAACTCTCCTTGGTTAAAATCCACTAGTTTGACCCCGTAGCGCTCCTGCAGTTTCATATATCCCAACGCTTCGTAAACAGCATCCCATTGAGGGTTTAACATAGGAAGGGCGCCTTCACCAATCGTTAAATCTCTGAAACCATGTTCGGCTAGGATGCGAACCAGGGCCTTTATAACGACACTGGTGGTCACTACGCCATAGGGAGGAAATGGCAAGTCAAAATCCCAACTGACAATGTTCGGCTTAATCAGGATTCGGTCATTAATATTCAGCCCTGCTAGCCCATCGCTCAATTTTAGACTCTCCTGAAGAGACTCGTAGATATCTGTCACTTTTACGATTGATACGGATGCTCTTGCCATTTGAAACTCCCCTCCATTCTTTGTATCGTTCATCACTCGTAGGAATAAAAACCTTTTTTCGTCTTCTTACCCCATTCTCCTTTGGCAAACTTCTCAACGATTAACGGTGAGGGTTTGTCTTTAGGGTCGCGAGTTTCTTGGTAGCGTTCCATGACGATATAGTAGGAAAGATCAATACCAGTGAAATCCATCAAACGGAACGGTCCCATGGGATGGCCCAAAGCATTGGTAACCGCCATGTCAATCTCTTCAGGGGTAGCAATCCCCATGTCCGCTAGAAATAGTGCCTCACCATGCAGCGCTGCCAAGATTCGATTGATTAGGAAACCATAGATTTCTTTCTTAAGCCAGGCACCACTCTTACCCAGTTTTCCGCACAAATCCATGGTTACTTGTGCGGTTTCCGTGGAAGTATGCGGTCCCTGCACAACTTCAACCAGTTTCATGACTAAGGCAGGATTGAAGAAATGCATGTTGCATACTTTATCTGGCCGTTTCGTAGCATCGGCGATCTTCGAACTGACAATAAAGGAACTATTAGTAGCCAAAATGGCATGGGGAGGAGCAATTCTGTCCAAGTCTGCAAAGAGCTTTCGTTTTATGTCAATTTTTTCAACTGCCGCCTCAATCACAAAATCAGCGTCTCCAGCCGCCTCTTCAAGGTTTGGGGTAAAAGAAATATTAGTTATGGCCAGATCTGCCTGTTCCTGTGTCAATTTCCCTTTGGCGACCCGCTCCGGCAAATAAGTGCGTGCAAAGCCTTCAGCTTTGCTCAGCATCTCTCCGCTAATGTCGGTACAACTGACCTGATAACCGGCTAGGGCAGCACACAAAGCAATTTGATGACCCATGTTGCCTGCCCCAATTACACAAATCTTTTTGATGTCATCAATTTTCAATTAAGACACCCCCTTGTCATTAATTAATTATTCTGCGTCATTTCATCCCCCTAGACCCAACACCCAACCGGCATCTATATAGTGATCACCAAGTTTTCCGGTATCTCCAAGATCTGGTCAATCTGCTTGCCTCTCATCAATTGCACCCAGTCCTCTTAGAAAGCCGCTTCTGGTATATCGATGGCCGAAGTATCAGCTTCTTTAATAATCCGCACTGTCGCGACTACATCAGGCACTATATTGAACACATAAAATTTAGCGCTCTGTATTTTGCCGTTATAGAAGTCTTGGTCATCATTTCCTTGACCCAGTTTTTCTAGGGCAACTAAAGCTTGTTGCATCAGTAAGCAGCCGCCATAGAGTTCGGCTGTGATCCGCAAAATTCTTGTACTATACAGCGGTACCAGTCTGATATCTTCCTTAAAGTAGCCTAAGACTGTACCCAAGAGTTCTTGGTATGCTAATAATGCTTTACCCAGCACCTCGAACTCACGGGCAAAGTTGGCATGATTCTGGTTAGCCTGTACGAATGCAGCCATCTCCATCAGCCATTCTTTGAAGACAGTGCCTTTATCGAGACTCCACTTACGACCCACAAGGTCCATCGACTGTATAAAATTGGTGCCTTCCCAGATGGAGTAAATCTTGACATCCCTTGCTTGACGCGCTACTGGATATTCCTCGGTAAACCCGTAGCCTCCTAAGACTTGAATGGCCTCCGTAATCATCAGCCATCCTTGATCCGAACAATAAGCCTTGACCAAAGGAGTGATGACTTCAATCGAGCGTTTGGCTGCGTTGATATCAGCGGGGTCATCCCCGAACTGAATTAAGTCTAAATAGTAGTAGCCCTTAAAAATCATGGCACGCATAGCTTCCAAGGTGGCCTTCTGCGTTAGCAGCATACGACGGACATCTTCATGTTGGATGATGGGTACCCGACTCCCTTTAGGATTATTAATAGGTCGACCCTGAATGCGCTCCTTGGCGTAATGAACTGCATTGTTATACGCCACCGTCGCTACGGCCAGAGCACTGTGTCCGGTATCCATCCGCGATCCATTAATCATCATAAACATTTGAGACATGCCCTGTCCGATCCCTTTTTCATCCGGTGCGCTGCCTAACAGGATGCCGCGACACTGGCCCTCTTCTCCAAAGCTAAGCACTGCAGTGGACGAACCCTTGAGGCCCAGTTTGTGTTCAATCCCAACAGTTGAGACATCGTTTGGTTCTCCTAAGCTACCATCCTCATTAACCCAGATCTTTGGCACAATGAATAACGACAAGCCTTTAGTACCAGGAGCCGCCCCATCAACACGGGCTAGAACCAAGTGAATGATGTTTTCAGTGAGATCGTGATCTCCTCCAGTAATAAAGCATTTTGTCCCTTTAACCTTATAAATTAGTGGGTTATCTGTGGGGTAGGCCTTGGAAGTCATATCCCCCACATCGGAACCACCACCGGGTTCGGTTAGGCACATAGTACCTTCCCAAATGCCCTCGAACATTTTCGGGGTATAGAGGGCAATTTGCTCAGGAGATCCGAAGGCCTTGATCACGGAGGCTATACCACCGCACAACCCAATATAGGGGGACATGGCCGGGTTGGCTCCGATAATATATTCTCGGACAGCTTCATTTAGAATCTCAGGTAACGCACCCTCTCCGTCCACGTCACTGTTGCTTGCACCCCACCCGTTTTCTTGAATAAATTTAAAGGCCTTGTGGAAAGATGGTGGAACTGTAACTTTTCCATCCTTAAAGATCGCTCCAATCGTGTCACCATCATCATTGGTGGGAGCGACGATGTCTCTGCATACTTTTAAGGACTGATCAAGAATTCCATCGACATCCTCAATAGAGAGATAATCCTGAAAACGCTTTAAGCCTAGAATTTTCTTTCCATCCAGCCACTCTTTGATAATAAATTTGTGATCCCTGTTGTTATAAATAAAGTTACTAGCCAAGTACACTCATCCTTTCACTTCAACAATTCACATATCACCATCTTCGAGACAACACATATTCGTTCCAATTTGATTCCAGCTACGAATGCCGCCAGATCCTTTTTTGCTTTCAGCCATACTGACCTATAACTGCAATTGTTCCATAATTTTGCTTATTTTTTCTTTGGATTGCGTGCCATTCCAGCGATAGCACGAACGATATCCTTCTTGGAATCCATGTCATACTGGGAGGTGATAGCAATCTGTTCCATAATTGGTGATCCACCGCCATGGTACGCCCCATATTGTGTAGGACCTGAAAAGCTGGAGAGACCGAAATCTGTAAAGTTCAACCAGAACTTAATTTGATCTTCGATGGGAATCTTCGGATTTCGTTTAATGTACTTTTCTAGCAAATCTTTGGTGTCAGGGTTTATAAGGTCATTTTCATAAGGGAAGGTGGCGGGCATGCCCCCAGCGATATTGCATAGGATCTCTTGCTCGTGGAACACAGCCTCTCCGGTCAAGCACCTCCCGACATTGGCATAGATTGAGTTCGGGATATAGCTGCCAGGGCCATACTTCATAACGCCCATACCAGGCATGTAAACTTCGGGCTTGCCGAGGGCGGATGCTGTGTAGCCCGCTGCGTATCCTAGTTCACCGGTCATGATCAGCTTGGACTGCATCTCACGCACGTGTGGGGTATTCTCAATGCCATTAATTTCCGCAGCCAGAGCACTCAGACCGATTACATAGTCGAGCATGGCAGGCTTGCAGCCAGAGTAGGAATGACGGTGGAACAGAGCAAACAATAAAGCGGCAATACCACCATGCTGAATTTCTCCACAAAGGAACACTCGTTCCCAGGGAACGAAGCAGTCCTCAAATATGATATAAGAGTCGGTATAACCGTATTCAATTCCCCTTTGATAGTGCTCACGCTTGCGGACATTGTGTATATGAACTACCTGCTTTACACCTTCATAGTCTGAAGGAATTGCGAAGCATAATGCATACGCTTCTTCGCCTTTTTTAAGGGCTCGGTTAGGCACCACCAAGATCTCGTCAGAGATCGAGGCTTCAGAAATATGGACCTTGGAGCCACGGACGATGATACCATCGCTCCGCTCTTCCACTACGTGCACATACATGTCAGGGTCTTCCTGCTCGGCTGGCCGCTTCAAGCGCTCGCCCTTAACGTCGGTCTGCGCACAGCTTGCTACGAGATCCTCTCTCTGGAATCGCTCAAGCCACTTAAGCCAGTTATCATGGTAGGCAGTTTTGGCCTTAGGGGACTTCTGCGCCTCATAAGAAACCGCGTTGATCGCGTTGGCAGCATCAATACCCATGCATCGTTGGATGCACTGCCCGACCTTGTTACACATGAAACGAGTCATGTCTTGCTTCTTGTGCAAGTCTTCTACGTTTTGGTGAATGTGGTTGAAACGGTTAATGATTTCTCCAGTGATATGGGATGTCGCCGTGCAAAGATCCTTGCTGGCGGGATCCCAGGCCGCGTCAAAGGTCAAGCCCATGACGTTAATAGTACCTTCTTGACGCTCATCTAGCCTCTCCATCTTCTGTCCATTACAGTAGAGGTTGTTGTTCATCTTACCTAATCTCTCAATATACTGTGCTCTAGTTCTCATACTCCATCTCCTTTTGTTTAATAACCCTATTTTCCCTGGAATTTCGGTGAACGTTTTTCTAAAAAAGCCCTCATACCCTCTTTTTGATCTTCAGTAGCAAAAAGAAGACTAAAGCATTTATGCTCGTATTCCAGGCCTGCCTCCAAATCCATCCTTAACCCTTCATTCACTGCCGATTTGGCCAAACGTAAGGCTACCACGCCCCGATCAGCATATTTTTTTGCTATTTTTTTGGCTTCTTCAAATAACTGATCAGCAGGCACCACTTTATTCACAAGACCTATGCGTAAGGCCTCTTCTGCATTTATAAAATCCCCGCTAAAAATCAATTCTTTTGCCCGACCAGCACCGATCAGACGAGGTAGACGCTGTGTTCCTCCGCCGCCAGGCAAAATACCCAGTTTTATTTCTGGCAAACCGAATTGGGCATTATCAGCTGCGATGCGTACATCCGTAACCAGAGTTAGTTCACACCCACCGCCCAAGGCGAACCCAGCGATTGCAGCAATGACTGGCTTAGGCATGTTTTCAATTAGGTGGAAAGCTCGGTGTGAGGGATTATCGCTGGTCGTCACATCCACAGCGCTCGCTGAGGCCATTTGACTGATGTCCGCCCCTGCCGCGAATACTTTCTCACCACCCGTGATGATCACTACCCTCACTGATTGATCCGCAGCCAGTTCTTCGGCCGCTTCCGCCAACTCATTAAAAACCTGATCATTCAGCGCGTTAAGCACTTTGGGACGATTCAAGGTAAGCGTAGCTACTCCTTCTTCGATTTCTACAATTATTGTTTCGTAAGCCATTCGTACGACCTCCTAGTTAGCTTTTTTTGCTTGCCTCATACAACACTTGGTACTCCAAACGTACTCCTTTTTACGATCTTCAGAAATCTCTTAATCTTGTATTTGCAATAATTGTGCCAACCCAGTAAAAAACATAAAAACCCTCCAGGCAAACAAATTTGCTCGCTGGAGGGTTCTGTACATGTATGGAATTAGATACAAACCACGATACTTATTCGTATTTTAGTGCGTAAAGCATACAAATGACAGTGAACTCGTTCAGCTAAAGCTGAACATCGAGACTTCGGTGGGGGACTCTACCCCCACCGAAGCAAAATAAGGAACACCCACTTATAGAAGTGGGTGTCTTTGAATTAATTAATATCCTTGTTAGCTTATCCGATGACTAACTGCCGCGACAGTTGGGCTACTATTATTCAATACCATACCGATGTAACTTATCATAAAACACCCGTCTAGAAAATCCCAATGCTTTCATGGCTTTAGTCCGGTTATTGTTATAAGTGTCCAAGGCTGATAGAATCAGTTCCTTTTCCACCCTAGCGACAATCTCCTTTACAGCGTAAGGTTTATCCTTAAATCTTACCTGATTATCATTAGTGGGAATTATATAAGCAGGTAAGTGTTGAATTTCAATGGACATGCTGCTACACACTATGCTTGCATGTTCTAGTACATTTTGTAATTCCCGAATGTTCCCGGGCCAGTTATACTCCTGAAAAACCCTTGCTACTTGGGAAGAAAGTGTCAACTCATGACCAACTTCTCGTGAGAACTGAACAAGAAATGTTTTAGCCAGTACCAATATGTCATCTTTGCGCTCGCGTAAAGGGGTCAGATTGAGAGGAACGATATTTAACCGATAGTACAAATCACGCCGGAAGGTGCCTTTTTCGATCATGCTTTCTAAATCTCGGTTAGTAGCTGCGATCACTCGTATATCGACCTTGACAGTCTTTGTCCCGCCTACCCGTTCAAACTCCTTTTCTTGCAAGACTCGTAATAATTTAGCTTGCATGGTGAGGCTCATATCTCCGATTTCATCCAGAAAAATAGTACCGCTATGGGCTAATTCAAACTTACCAAGCTTGCCTCCCTTTTTAGCCCCCGTAAAAGCACCGTCTTCATACCCGAACAATTCACTTTCCAGCAAATTCTCAGGTATGGCGGCACAATTCACCTTAATCATGGGCATATCCTTACGTCGACTACTATAATGAATGGCCCTGGCTAATACTTCTTTGCCAACACCACTTTCACCGAGGATCAACACTGTACTATTTGTACGCGCTACCTTAGCTGCTAGCACTAGAGTTTCCTTCAATTGGCTGTTTTGTCCCACATATTCCTTGAAAGACAGAGGCAGTTGTTCCCATTGCTCTAACTGCTCTTTCAAATAGTCAGCAACTCCCTTTGTTTGCTGCAACTCACGGTTTAGTTCAACAACTTCAGTTATGTTCTTAAAAATAGAAATACAGCCAATCTTTTTTTTGCCATTATATAAAAGAAATACACTTCCTATCACATTTATACCTAGGGAATCCAAATAGTCTTCGCCTTTTTGGGAGTTTCCAGTACGAAGTACGTTGATTGCCGCGGCTTTAGGTTCTATTTTGTCCAGCCTGCGTCCTAACACTTTCGCTACGGGCACCCCTAAAATCCTTGCATAGGCCTCGTTCGCATATACAATAGTCGTATCGGTATCTATTACCAGTACCACATCATGAATGTTGTTCAGGATTTCGAATAATAGTTCTCGATCCCAGCGAGGAAAATCGCTGGTTGTGACCGCATGTGTAGCACTCATGCTTATCCCCCATTTACTCTATCTTATGTAAACATTATACAAGAGCAAAGCAATTGAAGTAAAGCAAAATCCCTAATATTTCAAATATTCTTAATCTTCTATAATTAATTTAAAAATCTAGACGAGTACCTTTCTTAAGATTTCTCTCCTGATTTATGAAAGGGAGATTTTCGAAGAAAATAATACTATCATTGCGGACGATCCCTAACTTGGTGTTCTTGTATATACAAAACCATACAATCAAGTTGAATCCCCCTTAATCTAAATACCTTTTTCTAAGGTATTCAGATTAAGGGGGATTGACGATGAAATCCTTGTTAAAAACCAGTTTTAGCATTTAATCGTTATATGGGCCAAACCCGACATGACTCTCTCCTTTTTCTCGTTAAAGGCCTCTAAATCACACACTAAAGTGTTTTCCGAGCACACTCTGATAGAACCGGAACAAGTAATCTTATCACCTGGACGGACAACTTCTTCGAAACGCACATTAAGCTTAGCGATCCAACCCTCTTGGCCGATCCAATCAGTGAGCATCGCTGCCATTTGAGCCATAGTTAGCATGCCCTGAGCAATCACGCCTTTTAGACCAGCCTGGCGCGCATAGTTGTCATCAAGGTGAATAGGATTAAAATCTCCTGAAGCCTCGGCGTACTGACGAATTTGCATGTTGCTAGGAACCCACTCTCGGACAGGAAGTTGATCAAATACCTGATAATTCAGCAGATTCTTCATTTGTTTCCCCCTTTGCCGGGGCGATCAATGTGGAACTACTGGAAAACACCAAATCGCCAGCTAAATCTTTACCAGTGGTTTCAATTACCAAAAATGTTATCTTTCCCTGCTTGCCTATGCGTTCATAGACATCCTGAACACGCCGCTTATACATAAAGCTGTCCCCTACCAAGAGCGGGCGATGGTAGGTGATTTTTTGTTCTCCATGGATCATGCCGGGAAGCAATTCAAACCCTGGAATGTTAGCCTGGATCAAAGTTCCAACATATGTCGCCGGCACCCGATCGTCAAACGGAATCCCTATGGCCTCGGCAAACCTATGCACTTCCTCGAGCTTAGTTTTTAATAGGACAGATTCACTCTCCCGGCCAATTAATTCTTTCCAAATCATAGGCATCCGCCCTCCTCTTTAAGCAGATCGATCTTACTATTGAGACCTAGCTTCTGCCTAAGTGCAGCGAGTTTCATCTGGGCAACTTCTAAACGAGGATCAAGAACATTAGCCACCATATACTCGTTTAAAGCTTCATGCAGGTGACCAGCACGTTCATTAAAAATGCCCTCCCCCAAATGCCTCATGGCTAGGCTCTCATGATCCATATCATCCTGGTTATGTCCGATGTGCATATCGATTAGCCTCCTTGCAACAGGCGAAAGGAAAGTTCACATAACCCACTACCGTCAAAATCCTTGCTATAGTCCATATGCAAATTAGTTCCCGCCCTTTCTGCAGCCACTTCATTGGCTGCCAAGCAGAATGTATGGCAATTGTTTATCCCTTTTTCGGCACACATTTTGCCAAGACTGCAGTTAAAACTACGTACTTTCAGGGCGTTGGTAGTTGCTTCAGTGACTGTCCAGGCATCTCGTGGGCGTAGGGTTAATATACCAAGTTCAACATAGCGTTGGAAGACATGGGGAAACCGAATTCCGGTTTGCTGAGCAACACGTTCTATCATGTCGGCAGTTCTATCCCGGAAGGTCTCAGAATCTGCCTCCCTAATTAAAATGCTCATAAACCTCCTTCCCTGTTCTGCCAAAAAATCCTCGGTGGTTTCTCCATCCGTACTGAACAGACTTTTAAGCGGAAATTCTTGAATGACAGTATAGATTAGTTCCTTGGGTAGATCATACACATAATCTTGGCCAGGTTTTATCTTCAACCGACGGTCGGCTGCTACTTCAGTGCTGGGATTTCCTTTGACTTTTTGCAAGACCTTAAAATCCAAAGCCATACTTAACTCCCCTTCATTTTTGTAATTGTCC
This sequence comes from Desulfosporosinus sp., assembly GCA_003512645.1. Taxonomy (GTDB): domain Bacteria; phylum Bacillota; class Desulfitobacteriia; order Desulfitobacteriales; family Desulfitobacteriaceae; genus Desulfosporosinus. The sequence goes on along the minus strand of DOPS01000070.1, from coordinate 19,259 downwards.
ACAAATCCTTTAAAATGTTAGGAATTGCGCTCTTTTAATTGGACTGCCCTTTCCTCTCTGAACTTCTGCGCTAACTGCTCGCGGGGCACAAAATTAAGTTGAATCGCATCAGTAGGACAAACCTTAACACAGTCACCACAACCGGAACACTTGTCGAAATAGCGTCCTACAATCCGATATTCACTGGGATCGCTCTCTCTTCCCTTCCAGACCTTCGTGGGGCCGCACACGAAAACAACCGATGGACACACACTTAAACACTTGCAACAGTTCAAAGGATCTTTACATAAATTATAGTCAAAGCTAATTTGAGCAATCATTTGGTTACCCCCTTTACCAGTTCTCAGCTAATCCAGGCATACTTTGCCTGTCTATTAATTCAATTGCCGCACTTGGGCAAGCCGTCACACAAAGTCCGCAGCCAAAACATTGATCTAGATCAATATAGGCTTTGCTCGTATAGACCTCCAGATTAAGCGCCTTAAACTGACAGCGACCCAAACAACTTTTACATCCTGTGCATTTCTCTCGATCTACCTTGGCCACCGTATGCCCTTTTAACAAAAATTTAAAGTCATAGTCAATCCGGTTACGTACCGCGACACACCCGGGATACTCGCATTGGCACAGTCCCCCGATATAAGGCGTACCAAATACATCAACCGTCTGGACGCGCCCTTCTTTGTGGTTCATTATGGCCCATTCTTTAGCCTCCTCTGGGGTGACAAACTCTACCCCACCATGATACGTCTCAGGCCAACGTTCCCACTTGTACATACCGGGGCCGATGCCCATACACGTAAAATTTTCTTCATCAGGCATACCCCTTTGCACTCGACGACAGCCGCACGTCATTTTAGCTAAGGGATAGGCTATGTCCAAAATCTGTAAATACTCATCTAACGTGACAACCTGTCCGAAATGAGTTTGGTAGGCATGCTCTAAGGCATCTCGTTTAATTTCGTCTTCCCATTCTTGGTCCCCACTGATGCGAGCTTTTACTAACTCTGCTACCACTCCCGCACCCATTCCCGCTGCCTGTGGATCAGCATCTGCACCCGCAGCTTCTTTGCCTTCTTTGCGCACTTTATAAAGGCGCCGAGCATAGTTTTCCGGATTGAGATACCATTTCTCCCCGTTACCATATTTTTCACATACCCAACACATTCTGTGATACCTCCTTATTCTTTGCCTGAAAACATCCATTTCCAATTGAGCTTAACCAGTGGACTTTCCGTCCATTTTCACTTCCTTATGCGAACAATGCTAGATACCGCTCCTATCCATCACCTCCACCACTAATAGATCAAACTACGTTTTTCCCTCAAGAAATTGGATTCTGAATATATCGCCCCAAAGTTGACGTTAACTTTATCCATATCAAATGAGCCCGCTGGAAGTAACTACACATGTATGGAATCAGATACAAAACCGCCATTCCTTAACTGTATTTCTGTGCGCAAAGCATACACGTGATAGTTTACAATCATTGAGGCGCTTTGCATGTTTTCACTTATCTGATATTTTGGTAACTTCCTTTTTTTTAGCATAGAAGCTCACCTTGGCATGCCGTACTCTATAATGATTTTAGAGATAATCTCGCGTTGAAACCGAAACCTTTAACGAATCAGGCCTTCGTTTCTAAATGTATTTGCAATTTTTATGCCAGCCGCCTCTTATTATCCCCGCTTTGGAAGAACGAGAAAGACATTTCAACCCCGTTGTATGCTTAATGGCCAAGAAAAAAGCGCTCCTTCAACAGAGTCAAAGAGAGCGCCAGAATCTGAAAAGGGCTCGTTATTAATCTAACTTACCCTTTTATATCTTCTTGAGCAGGGGCTGGAGCACCAGCAAGCTTACCCAGCACCTTGACAATCCCATAAATACCAGCAATAAAACAAGCCCCACCAATCAGTTCAATTCCTATCCACTGGTTCACATTGGTGCAATTACTATGCCATATTGTTATTCAGTTTTATAACTTTTCTATATATCTATAATAAACTGAAAATTCTTTATAAAATTGTATTTTAGATTAATAATGTAATGATTTAATTAATACCCCCATTCTGAGTGATATTCCATTATGTCTCAATTGGATACGCAAGTGTACATTAACCATACAGTCCTATTGACTCCCCAGTGACTAACATTGTTTAATGGGTAACACCCTTGTGAAGCTTAAATTTTGATAAAAAGCTTGGTAAGTGAACTCGTTCAACTAAAGTTGAACATCGAGACTTCGGTGACGTAAGTCTCCAGTGGAGACTTACGCCGAAGGGGCTGAACCCTTGAAAATACTTTCACGCTGTAGTATGGAAAAAATAAACATATAGACACCCTCTGCACGAGGGTGTCTATATGTTTATTTTAACTATTTTTCCACAATAATGCTCATTTTGACTTGGTTAAACGTGGTAAATCCCAAAACTCCTTCTTGAGCGGGACTTCATAAGTAATCTTCGTATATTGTTCCTTGTCATAGGTTTGACCTCTGAGAAGGTCTACCAAAAAACGTTCACCATTAATTTTATTTTCTATGACAACCATGCGACTAGGATTGCTCTGTGGTCTTTCCAAAATAAATTCTCCTTATCTAACTCAAAGTTGGATTAGCTTAAGATTTATACTCTCTGTACAATTCGATGAATACTAAGCGATTCCTTCTTATGCACTGAAATTCGCAGGCAGATCATACAGTAATACATCCACTATATCATTGCCCATCTGAAAATAATATATAACATAGTCACTACCCAATTAGGATTCCCAATCACAAAGCGTTCGTTTATTTAGTCGGGTAATTTCGCAAGTAATTTTTTGTTTCCAACAATAACTAAGACATCCCGTTCCTCAATCACTGTATTTGCCCCTGGAGCAACAATAATATCGTCCTCATTCCTTTTGATTGCTATCACATTGATTCCATAAACTGCTCTTAAGTCTAATTCTCCGAGTGATTTATTGACAAATTGGGCAGAAGCAACGATTTCAAAAATGCTAAACTTCGGTGACAATTCGATATAATCCATGACATTAGAGGTTACTAAGTTGTGGGCTAGGCGAATTCCCATATCCTGTTCTGGATAAATAACTTTGTCTGCTCCGATTTTTTCTAAGACCTTCCCGTGTTGAGAGGACTGAGCTTTAGCGACAACATAGGGAGTTCCCATTTCTTTAAGCATAAGAGTGATCAGTATATTCGCTTCAAGGTCATCCCCCATAGCGACAACTGCTACATCTAAATTCCTTACTCCTAAAGCCCGGAGCGTCTCCTCCTCACGTGCATCGGCCTGAACAGCCTGGGTTACATCATTCATGACGGAATGAACAGCACTTTCGTTTTTATCAATGGCTAAGACATCATGACCCAACTCGCTGATGGTTATAGCCACACTTTTTCCGAATCGCCCTAAACCAATAACCACAAATTGTTTGCGCACTAATTTATCCCCCTATCCAATCATAATTCGTTCTTCTGGATATTTAATCTGCCCCACTCTCCCGACAAAATCGTTGAAATGATGGCTATTTTGCCGACTAGGGAAAGACGGGGAGTAACAGACATGCCTAAACTAGATTATTATATCATAAACTCGATGCCGGACATGACACAAAGAAGCTGGTTCAAATCTTAATTTATTTATCCAAAGGTAAATATGTAATCGTTCGATCTATCTATTTCCACAATCGCTTAATTTTATCTCTACATAATCAATTCTAAGGCACCCGCTTTAAAAAATGGGTGTTCCTTATTTTGCTCCATTGACTACATTACAAGAATGAAAAAGCAGTCTGAATAGCAATACTAAGCATCTCCAAAAGTTTAGAAATAAAACAACCCTACCTTCAAACCTTGAAAGTAGGGTTGCTTTAATAGGATAAGTTAACATTAGTCTTCATCTTTTTAGAAAAAATGGATTACAAACGTACTGATAAAATGACAAAACAGTGGTTATACTTTATTTTGTAGATACAATTATCCATAACAATTAATTAAAGAGGTGTTGTTTATAATGTTTAATGACAAGATTTTGACATGTAGGGACTGCGGCCAGGAATTTGTCTTTTCGGCCTCTGAACAAGAATTTTACGCTGAAAAGGGATTTACCAACGAACCTGGAAGGTGCGCAGAATGCCGCGCTGCTAAAAAAGCACAGACTCGAAATTCTGGCGGCGGATATAACAATAACCGTCAAGATCGCGAAATGTTCCCCGCTACATGCGCGACATGTGGTGTAGAAACAACCGTACCTTTCCGCCCAACGGGTGATAGACCAGTTTATTGTCGGGACTGCTTCCAACCCGCTCCACGCAATAATTGGTAACCCCCCCTTAAAACACCGACCTCCCCATCTTATGGATGAGGGGGTTTTATTTTCTATTCAGCACAGGAAAAAATGTTGAGGTATTCACCATAACCTTCTTGTTCTAGTTCTTCTTTAGGAATAAACCTTAGAGCAGCAGAATTAATGCAGTATCGCAAGCCAGTAGGAATTGGACCATCCTTAAAAACATGTCCGAGGTGAGCCTCCGACTTTGTACAAACAACTTCAGTCCGACTCATAAAATGACTCCGATCATGCCTTTCTTGAATATTTCCCGGTAAAAGAGGTTTTGAAAAACTTGGCCATCCACAACCAGCATCGAATTTGTCCTGTGAACTGAAAAGAGGCTCTCCAGATATTAGATCGACGTAAATACCTTCTCTTTCATTATCCCAATACTCATTCTTAAAGGCTGGTTCGGTACCGCGTTCTTGTGTTACTTGGTATTGGATCTCAGTTAATTTAGACCTTAGAAGCTCTTTCTCTTTTTTTCTCTTTTTTCGGTTATTTCTCTCATTATAGTCCTTTTGAATAGCGCTTTCTTCTTTTTCCATATCCCAGTATACTTTAAGAAAATCATCCCGCCCTGATCCTTGACGGTACGCACCGTATCTTAAAGGAAATTTACTATGATACCTTTGATGGTATTCCTCTGCAGGATAAAAAGTTGCAGCGGGTAATATTTTAGTGACAATAGGATCCTTAAATCTAGCGCTTTTTTCGAGGATCTCCTTAGATTTTAGTGCTTGTAGGCTCTGCTCCTCATTATGATAAAAAATTACTGTTTGGTAAGCTTCACCTTGATCTAAAAATTGTCCAACAGGGTCTGTCGGGTCAATCTGACGCCAGTAAATTTTTAACAGTTCGGTGTACGGAACCAAAACCGGATCAAAAGTGACCTCCACTGCCTCAAAATGTCCAGTCTTTTTAGAGCAAACATCCTCATAGGTTGGATTCTCCAAATTTCCCCCAGTATATCCTGACACCACTTTAATAACCCCAGGCAATTCCTCAAACGGTTTCACCATACACCAGAAACAGCCTCCCGCAAAGGTAGCAAGTTGGTATCCGTTATTATCCACGTTCTTCCCTCATTCTCTCGATTTAGTGCACTCATGGCAGTTACTCTAACACTAATTTTTACCCGATTTATGAAGTTCTACGTACCTACATGATAATTTTCTTCTCCATTATCTGTTATTAGAAAAGGTTCTGTCATGATCATTTTATTACTAATAATATATATATTACACCATAAATAGATTCCATATATTATTATCTGAAATAAAAGATAATTATACTGCCACTGTGGGAAATGTTTACTTTACATTCTTAATATTTATGAGATAATTAAGACAATTAATGAATGGTAATTCATATTACTATTTATAAAGAGAGGTGTGAGAGTTATGTCCCTATTATTCAATCCGCAAAACTATGACAGCCCACAGGCAGATCGGCAATCTAGGGAAGTTATGGAAAAAACCATCCAATTCTTCGAGGACAAAGGTCTGGCAAGCATCAAAGAAGATGATCAAGCAAACCGCTGGTATACTGATTTCTTGAAATTCATCAAAGCAGAACGTATTTTTTCTACCTTGTTAACCCCTTCGGGATACGGTGCCCCGGACTCAAGGTTTGATCTGAGCCGCGTCTGTGAATTTAATGAAATTACCGCCTTTTATTCCTTAGCATATCAATACGCCTACCAGGTTAGCGTTCTCGGACTTGGCCCTATTTGGATGGGAGATAATGAGAAGGTCAAACACATAACTGCCCAAAAGTTGATCGACGGGGGGATTTTTGCTTTTGGTTTGTCCGAAAAAGCCCACGGTGCTGACCTTTACAGCAATGAAATGGCCTTGTCCCCAACCGACGATGGCAACTATCTAGCTAACGGCGGAAAATACTATATCGGCAACGCCAATGTAGCCGCCCTAGTTTCCACCTTCGCACGTTATAAAGATTCCAAGGATTATGTCTTTTTCGTTGTTGACAGCCAACATCGCAACTATAAATTAATTAAAAAAATCTCCACCTCTGGGGTCCGTCCAGCTTATGTAGGAGATTATGACCTTATTGATTACCCCATAACGTCTGACGAAATTCTTTCTAGTGGCCCTTTAGCTTGGGATTCAGCTCTTTCCACCATCAACATAGGGAAATTTCAATTGGGTTTTGCGTCCATCGGAATTTCTACTCATGCCTATTACGAAGCTCTGAATCATGCTTCAAATCGAGAATTATATGGTAAAAAAGTCACAGATTTTCCCCATATCCAGAAGATCTTTACTGAATCCTATGCTCGACTGATTGCCATGAAACTGTATGCTCTGAGAAGTTTAGATTATTTTCGTTCTGCTTCTGACGATGATCGGCGCTATTTGCTTTTTAACCCCATTCAAAAAATGAAAGTAACAACCCAAGGCATGAAAATTATCGAAATGCTTCTCGATGCTATTGCTGCTAAAGGGTTTGAACAGGACACATATTTCGAGACCGCCATTCGTGACATAGGCATGATCCCCCGCTTGGAAGGAACGACCCATGTTAATATTGCCCTCGTCATTAAATTCATGAACAACTATTTCTTTAGTCCCGCAGAGTTCCCAGTAATCCCTAAGCGTGATGACCCTGCTGACGATAGTTACCTTTTCCGTCAGAAAGCGGGAAAACTCGCCTCTGTCCGGTTCCCTGACTATTGCCTAGCCTATGAAGGACTTCAAGTCCCCAATGTAGCAGTCTTCAAAGAACAAATCGAACTCTTCCGTTCCTTCATAGAACAAGCCCGTCCGAATCCTGAACAACTCAAGAATATTGATTATATGCTCGCGCTAGGTGAAATGTTTACCTTGATCGTATATGCTCAGCTGATTCTCGAGAATTCCAAAATCCATTCCATCTCTCCGGCTTTGCTCGATGAGATCTTTAACTTCCTCGTTCGGGACTTCGCTCAATTTGCTTTAACTCAACTTTCCAATTACAGTAATTCTGAGCAACAAGAAGAATTCCTAAAATCTATGCTGAAAAAGCCCATCCTGAACCCTGTAACTGTCCAGTCCCTATGGGAAAATGAAGTGAAGCCTTTACAAGGCACCTATCAAAACACTTAACCTTAGCACTATAATCGCGACCTCTAAGCACCTTTGGATTTACTTCCAAAGGTGCGTTCTTTACTATACTTTACTATACTTTACTATACTTTACTATACTTTACTATACTTTACTATACTTCACTATACTTTACTATACTATACTTTACTATACTTTACTTTACTTTACTTTACTTTACTTTACTTTACTTTACTTTACTTTACTTTACTTTACTTTACAAATCCGTTGGGATGGTTCTTATGCCAATTCCAAGCAGATTGAATAATCTGACCTAAACTATTAAATTCTGGCTTCCACCCCAACTCTTCCTGAGCCCTTATTGAAGAGGCAACCAAAATCGCAGGATCTCCTACACGACGAGGGGCTATTTGCATAGGGATTGAATGTCCCGTAATTTCCCTAGCCTTTTCTAAAACCTCTCTCACTGAAAAGCCCTCTCCGTTGCCAAGGTTATAAGCAGCACTTCCCTCAGTTTGCCTAAGTTTTTGCAAAGCAAGCCAATGAGCATTTGCCAAATCTGTTACATGAATATAGTCTCGAATACACGTTCCATCAGCTGTTGGATAATCATCGCCGTATATCGCCAGATCTTTTCTCTGGCCTCCTGCCACTTGCAGAATAATTGGGATCAAGTGACTTTCCGGTCGATGATCTTCTCCAATATGCCCATCTATATGTGCTCCTGCAGCATTAAAATAACGCAAGGCGACACTCTGTGTTCCATAGGCTTGTTCACACCATCTTAACATTGTTTCAATGGCGAGTTTGGTCTCACCATAGGGATTCGTCGGCTCTTTTCGATCCGTCTCTCGGATTGGAATATTTTCTGGTTCTCCATAGGTTGCAGCTGTCGAAGAAAAGACAATCTTCCGCACCCCATATTTCACCATACACACTAGCAATCTCTGAGCAGTAATTAAATTGTTATCGTAGTATTTAAGGGGTTCTTGTACACTCTCTCCAACTAAAGAATCCGCCGCGAAATGGATGACCGCCTCAATGTCGTGATTTATGAATACCCTTTCGAGCAACTCCGTATCCCGAATATCCCCTTGGTAAAAGGTCTCAGTGAGAACTGCTTCACGATGACCTTTTTGCAGATTGTCTAATACAATAACCTCTTCACCCTTGGCCATAAATTCAGCCACAGTATGACTGCCTATATAGCCTGCTCCCCCAGTAACCAAAACCGCCATAATTTCTACCTCCTGAACATTTCCGGTCCCACCCTGATAACTTGTTGATTTTGATAAAACCGCACTTTACCTTGAGTTAACTGATGTCTAAGTGATACTTGCCTCTATCATTAGAATAGCACAACTATTTTACCCTTCGTAAATTGCTTTGTTTCTTTACCTTCGACAAAGGATATACTTTAGCTGCTTTCGTTTTCTGTTTCCCTTGTGTCTTCTGACGTTGATATCTTGACCCATAACCAAATAACAATACAACTCCTAAGGCAATAACTAACACCAAATAACCCATATTCACGCACCCTCCGTCCACTTAATCATTAACTGCCTTAAAAGACTTTCTCATCTCTATCCTACGCCATTGATAGTTAAAGTATCATCATCTTTAATAAATCATAGACGAAAAACACCCTGAGGAGATTTTATCCCAAGGGTGCTCAGATTACTACTCAAACTGAATAGCTGCTCCCACTGTGCCTGGACCAGTGTGAACACCAATCACGGATCCCACCTGAGTAAAAACAGTCGTTGGAAGCTGAAAGGCATTTTCTAAAGCTTCCATTAAGTATGTTCCTGCCTGTTGTGCAGCGCCGTGAGCCACTGCCAAGCGAATAGCTTTTCTTCCCTTTGTCAAATCCTGAAAAGCCTGGACTACAGTATCTAAGGCCTTCTTCTGACTGTGAGCTTTTCCCGAGTTGTGGTATACTCCATCGTCTCCAACCCTAATAATAGGTTTAATATTCAAGAGCGACCCCATAAAACCTTGAACCCTTCCAATTCGGCCTCCTTTTTGCAAGTATTCCAAGGTATTCAGTGTGAAAAGGGTTTCTATGTTCTCTCTTACCTTCACAAGGTTATTAAGAATCCTAACAATGTCCTGACCCTCTTTAATATTCCTAGCGGCCTCCATAATCATCAAACCCGCACCTAAACTAATGGTTTTGGAGTCGACGAGATGGATCTTTTCTTTAAACTTTTCTTTGGCCAGATAGGCCGCATTGAACGTACCGCTAAGGGCCGATGATATGTGAATAGATATTACTTCATGATACTCTTCGAGCAACTTACTGTATAAAGTACCGAACTCCTCGGGTGTAGGCTGTGACGTTTGGGGAAGTATTGTGTCCTCTTTTAAACGCCGATAGAATTCTTCACTCGTCAGTTCTTCGTCAGAATATTCCTGCTCTCCGAACCTTACTTTCAGAGGGATTATATGAATATCACACTCTTCAATAATTTCTGCGGTTAAGTCCGCAGTGCTATCAGTTACTAAGGCAATCCTTTTCATATAAAACCCTCCGATTTATTAAATATTTGTGATGTTATGAGGTTCAGTGACCTTCGTCGATACGGACATTTCTCATTTGTATACTTTGGATAATAACGATCGATTTTGCTTTACTTCAAACATTGACATGTTTACGATGTTAGTCCTTCGATATAATTATACAAGTTCGGTGAAAGCTTTTAAAATCCTTTTGTAAAATAAAATAAATAAAGACACAAAGCTGGAAGTTTAATTTCCAGCTTTGTGCTTGAATCTTAAGAGGGGGATTTATTGGACACTAGCCTTTTTTAGGTTCATACCCTTGTGCTAATGTTTCATCATAATAATTGAAAACTTTGTCTTGTAACGTACCGACGCAATCTGGGCAGACACAATAACAGACCTTTTCAGATAGACCATCCTCAGTAGGAGCATAGGAACAAAAAGCAAAAACATCTGTTTCTTTACCACACATTTCACAGGTCTCGCAAGGAACTTCAGGAGTCAGTTTTTTTTCGATATAATCAGCACAAATCGGGCATGTACAGTAACAGACTTGTTTTTCTCCTTCCGTAGTATGCTGAACCTTACAGAAAGAGAACACATTCTCAGTAGAGCCGCAATAAATGCATTCTGTGCAAGAAACGTCCTCATTCTTAATCATGATCATACCTCCTATGACTTTTGAATTGGTCTTGACTCAAGTGACTTATATATACTATTCTATTTAAGCCATGAAATCACTTAAGTTTTTTAACTTTTTTAAATATTTTGAATATTACAAGATATTGTTTTTAATAAAGCAAAAGCTTGGTCGATACTGATTGTGCCATCACCATTAATAAGACAACAGCGCGAGGGAGCTAACCAAGCACGGTCGAAAATTAAATCGTCATCCAGGCCATGCTGATTAAGAAACTTCCATAATTCGTGCAGTCGAGCAGTTAAAGATTCCGCTGTCTCCGAATTTAATTCACTGGTTAAGGTGGGAATAATTCCCCACGATATTATTTTGCCCCGTCTCAAAAACTCTTTTACTTCATCAATATAACGCACAAAAATGTGACCCCAGCTAAAAGCATCCACTGAAAGGATATCAATATCCGCGTTGAGAAGAAAGGCCCAGTCTGGGTTACCACATAAATGAATACCCTTAGGTCCCGGCAGTTTTGACAAGAAAGCTCGATACTCTACTTGAGCGACTTCAGAAGTATAAGCACTTAGAGAGTTGAAGATCATTTCTAATCCTGGTTCATCCAACCAGACAAAGGGGTTAGGATGAACCTTTTTTAATTGATGATATTGCCAACTGATCTTATGACCAAGAAAATCGTAAAGAATTTCTCGAACAAAATCATTATAAATCATTGGCTTTCGTTCTTCATCGCATATTTTTAGACCAAAACTAATCGGACCAACCGTCTGTCCGTGGACCATTTTATATGCGGACAAGTCCTGCTCTAAAAATCCACTAAAAGCTGCAGAAGATTCCTCAGACAGGGCAAAGTGATCAGGGATAACGCTAGCCTCGAGGTATTCATCCAGTTCCTCCGCAAAGCGTTCGTGAGAGAAATGAAGACTTTGCTTTTCTTCATCAACCTTGATCCCCGGGAAATGCTCGGCAAATTGAGCATACATATCTTCTTTGAATCGAAAGCGTGGTAATTGAGGCCAAAAAGGAATATCTAAGCTAAGCGCTAATTTCTGAGCCTCTTGTAAATTTGTATGGGGCAAAATGCCCATGGCGGTTGTTAAAGCTTTACCTGGAAGCACTTATTACAGCCTCCTTCCTTACTAGTCTGAATAGTTTTATATTTCTTATTTTGATTATACCAATCCCTAATCAAACTTTTCGTGATTTGGCGCACACAAACTACAAATCAATGCGTTTGTTGATCCTCAGCCGTTTCTAATCACAATATCCCTTATGTCGTAATTTTATAATATGCTCCTTCAAAATAGTTTCTAAATCTATACCGTATTGTTCTTCGAGGACAAACATCATTGTGACGGCTGTCTGAGCCACGTCGACTAATTCTCGGGCCACCATCTGCATGGCCTCTTCTTCTTCGAAGCGCTGTTGCTCTCCACTAAGTCCCCTAAATTTGCCGATTGCTTGAGCTAACTCACCGGATTCCTCCATGATCTTCAAAGCTGTACCTTCCAAAGAAGGACTTAAGCGGTTTAAGCGTGGAAGAGTTACTGTTTTGGAAATCATTACTTTTTCGCTTAACGTTCTATCTGTGGTCATATTCGACTGCCTCCCAATTATTACAAAAATAAATGATGTGGAGCTTATTATAGTGCTTAAATGGTCTGATTGTAAACTGTATCCATTGCAATATTTAACCATTATATACCCAAGAAGGCCGTTTGCACTATTTGCAAACGGCCTTCTTCGTACTTCATACCTCATCAGGGCTTTAATTATTCAAAGCGGCATCTTGAAACGTCAGCTTGAATCACTCGAATAAATGACAAGCGACCCAGTGGTTGGGCGAAACTTCTTTGAGTACAGGTTCCTGGAGTTTGCACTGGTCCAGCTCCTTAAAGCAACGGGAACAGAAGCGACAGCCAGCGGGCGGGTTAATCGGGCTGGGCACATCACCCTTTAAAATAATGCGTTCCTTTTTCTTCTCCGGATTGATGATCGGGATTGCGGAAAGTAGCGCCTGGGTGTATGGGTGCAAGGGGTTGCCGTAAAGCTCCCGTTTCGAGGTGATTTCTACCATCTTGCCCAGATACATCACCCCTACCCGATCGCTGATATGCTTGACCACGTTCAAACCGTGGGCGATAAACAAGTAGGTCAGCCCGAATTCCTCTTTTAAATCAACCAGTAGATTTAAGACCTGGGCCTGAATGGAAACATCCAGAGCGGAAACCGCTTCATCACAGACGATCAGTTTTGGTTCCACTGCAAGAGCGCGGGCAATCCCCACACGCTGCCTCTGACCGCCGGAAAATTCGTGGGGATAGCGGTTGCGTTGGTGCTGTGCCAGACCAACACAGTTTAAAAGATAGATGACCCGTTCTTCCACTTTATTGGCGGGAAGCAATTGATTGATGATCATCGGTTCTGCAATGATGTCTCCCACCGTCATTCTGGGGTTTAAAGAGGCGTAAGGGTCCTGAAAAATCATCTGAATATCCTTGCAATAGGAACGGCGCTGCTTATCATCCAGGGCAGTTAATTCTTTACCCTCAAAAAATAGTTTGCCGTGGGTGGGACTGTGAAGATTGACGAGGATTTTACCCAAGGTTGTTTTTCCACAACCGGATTCGCCGACCAGACCAAAAGCTTCCCCTTTGTCAATTCTAAAGGAAACCTTGTCAACCGCTTTTAACACGGAAATCGGCTTGCCAAACAAACTGGTATCGAGGATAAAATGCTTGGATAGGTTTTGTATTTCCATCAATACTTCATTCATTTTGCGCTCGCTCCTTCCTTGACTTCGTCATATAAAAAGCAACGCACCTTATGTCCGTCAATCTCTTGCAATTCCGGCATTTCTTGGGTGCAGCGTTCTAGGCAGCGGTCGCAGCGGTCGGAAAAGGGACAACCATGCGGCATACGTAAGGGATTGGGCACCATGCCCTTAATCATATATAAGCGTTTATCGCTGTCGTCATCAATCTGAGGTATAGATTGTAGCAAGCCCACGGTGTAAGGGTGCATCGGACTGGCAAACAGGCTCTTCACATCGGCTTCCTCCACAATTTTACCGCAGTACATTACGATGACGCGGTCGGCCGCTTCAGAAACGACGCCCAAATCATGGGTGATGAGCAGGACCGCCATACCGAACTTCTCCCGCATCCGATAGAGCAGTTCCAAAATCTGGGCCTGAATCGTCACGTCCAGTGCTGTGGTCGGTTCGTCGGCGATCAGCAGGTCTGGCCCACAGGAAAGCGCCATGGCGGTCATGACCCTCTGACGCATGCCGCCGCTCATCTGGTGGGGATAATCGTTGGCCCGTTCAGCTGGAGAGGGTATGCCCACCGTATTCAGCATTTCAATGGTGCGTGCCAGTGCTTCTTGCTTAGAAACCTTCATATGGGTCATCAGGCTTTCCATGATCTGGTCTTTAATGCGCCAAACCGGATTCAGCGAAGTCATCGGTTCCTGAAAAATCATAGAAATCTTGTTGCCACGGATCTGTTGCAATTCCTTTTGACTCATTTTGTTCAAATCCTGGGAGTTGAACAAAATTTCTCCCCCTGCAATCCTGCCGGGTTTCTGTAAAAGTCCCATAATTGAAAGGGATGTCACGCTTTTTCCAGAGCCAGATTCGCCGACAATAGCTAGAATTTCACCCTTATCTATGGTAAAACTGATGTCATCGACTGCACGAACAGTACCACGTTTCAGTTTAAATTCCGTACTTAAATTTTTTACTTCCAGCAACATCCTATTCACCGCCCTTATTTTATTCTGGATTTGGGATCAAGCGCATCCCGCAGCCCGTCGCCCAACAGGTTAAAGGCCAACACGGTTGTAGTGATGGCAATCCCGGGAAAAATCAGGGTGTAGGGTGCGTTGAAAATAAAGCCCCTTGCTCTACCCAGCATATCGCCCCACTCGGCGAAGGGCGGCTGAACACCCAGACCCAAAAAGCCAAGGGCCGCGGTATCCAGAACAGCGGTGGAAATACCCAGGGTGGCTCTAACGACAATCAAGGAAACAATATTCGGCAAAATATGCTTCATAATAATCCGGCTATCACTGCTGCCGATGACCTTAGCCGCTTGAACGTAATCATTTTCTTTGACGGATAAAATACTGGCACGCACGATACGAGCATATTCTGGAATGGACACCAGACCGATGGCGATGACCGCTTTGTCAATGCCCTTCCCCAAGACTGCCATAAAGGCGATGGCCAATAAAATAGACGGGATGGCTAGCATCATATCCATCACTCGCATGATGATCGCATCCGTCCTTCCACCGCGGTACCCCGCGAGGGCCCCCAACAGAACGCCAGTAGAAAGCGAGATGGCAACCGCAGCAACACCCACAAACAGGGATATCTTTGTCCCATCAAGGATTCTGCTGAATATGTCCCTACCCAATTGGTCCGTTCCAAACCAATGCTCAGCGTTCGGCCAGATAAAGCTTTTGGTCATGTCGGAGTGATTGGGATCATAAGGTAAAATCTGTTTTCCCATCAGCCCGCTCACCCAGACGGATAGGGCAATCAGCACCAGAAAGCCGATGATAAAGAGACCGACGACAGCGGCCTTGTTCTGCCTGAGCGTTTCCCACATTTCTTTCAGCTGCGATTCCGGTTTTTCCACGTATTCTGCAGCCTGTATCAGATTTTCATCTGCCTTTGAACTATATTTTTTCCCCATACAAGCTACCCCTTTGCTTTCGAATATTTAATACGCGGATCCAGGAACGCGTAGATCACATCAACCAGTAAATTTACCATCACAAATATGAAAGCAATCAGCAAAACAACACCCTGCACCACAGGAAAGTCGGACTTTAGGATGCAGGCCACGGTATAGGCACCGATCCCGGGCCAGGAGAACACCGTTTCCGTCAGCACAGCGCCGCCGAGAAGGCTGCCCAGCTGCAAGCCGATGACTGTGACAATGGGAATCAGTCCGTTGCGCAGCGCGTGTTTGCGGATCACCCTGCCCTCCGAAATTCCTTTCGACCTCGCGGTACGGATGTAATCCTGCTGTAAAGTATCCAACATGCTGGAACGAGTCATCCTAGTAATGATGGCCATGGAATACATAGCCAGGGCAGTGGCCGGCAACACTAAATGCTGCAAGGCATCTTTAAAAGCGTCCATATTGCCTTCAACCAGGCTATCGATCAGATAAAAACCAGTAAAGGCCGCAGGCTGCAGCAACGGGTCGATCCTTCCGTTGGAGGGAAGCCAGTGCAGCGTGCCTGAAAAGAAAATAATTAGCAAAATACCAAGCCAGAAGATCGGCATGGAAACGCCGATCAGGGCGATCAGCATACCGGCATTATCGAAAATGGAGTTCTTTTTTACCGCGGAAATAACGCCAATCAGAATACCAAAAAGCGAAGCGAGCAGAATGGCAACCACCGCCAGCTCAATCGTGGCCGGAAAGCGGGCAAAAATCTCTTTAGTAACAGGCATCTTGGTATAGTAGGAGGTACCAAGATCACCGGTTAGCGCGCCCGTAATAAAATGGAAATATTGCAGATAAACCGGATCGTTTAGTCCGTTGACCTGCCGCCACGCCTCTACGGCCTGCTGAGTTGCATGCTGGCCCAAAACGATCGGAGCCGGATCAGGGGAAAAGACACGCATAATCAGAAAGACGATAATGGAAACACCAATTAGCACGGGAATCAGCATTAAGATTCGCTTAAGGATATAATTGAGCATCGGCAACAACCTTTCAACGTTAGGTACTTAGCAGTGGCGAGAAGTTCCTCCTAGCTACACAATTATCTGTGTATGGTGGATTTTTCCTTTGACTAGGAAAAAAACAAAACCGGGAACCGGTATTAACCGGTTCTCGGCAGTCTAAAGTTAAGGAATACTTAGCAAAGGTTTATTTCTTTGATACACCGGCTAAAGGTGTGATACCGGTCATATGGAAATAGAAATCCGAGATATTGGGTCTGAAGGCACAAAGTGTTTGAGCGTGGGAAATTGGGAGCCATGCAGCGTCGGCAGCGGCGACCTTTTCCATTTGGGTGTAAACTGCATTGCGCTCAGCTCCAGCAGGAGTTTCCAAGCCCTTAGCAATTAATTTGTTGAATTCGGCATTTTTGTAGCGTGCAATGTTCATGGTAGGATCTTCGTGAGATAACAGATACATAAAGTTATCTGGATCTCCGTTGTCCCCAATCCAGCCGTAGAAGGCGATATCATAATCACCTGCTTTTATTTTTTCCTTATAAGTTGTCCAGTCAAAGGAATCAATAGTAGCGGTAACCCCTACTTTAGAAAGGTAGCCTTGAATAGCTTCGGCCAGGGTCTGCCCGGTAGCGGCATTATATGGTCTCGGATTGGTATAAGCAATCATGTGTACCTTAGTCAATCCAGCAGCTTTGATGGCCTTGGCAGCAGCCTCAGCATCATAGGCAACTTGAGCGATGCTCTTGTCATAACCTTCCATAAAGGTTGGCAAAACGGAAGTGGCAGGTTCGGAGTAACCCTGATACAGGCTCTTTACCAATTCCGGAACATTAATAGATTGAGAAACGGCTGCACGGACCTTTGCGTCATTAAAAGGAGCTTTGGAAGTGTTGTAGGCCATGTAATTGACGTTCATACCCGGGGCCTGAAAGATTTTGTTGCCTGCATCCGTGATTTGCTTAACCACAGTGGCATCAATACCATCGATCATATCAGCCTCGCCATTGTTCAGGGCAACTACACGTGCAGAGTTGTCTTTAATGAATTTGAAGATAACATTCTTAGTGAGGGCCTTGGTTCCCCAGTATTCATCATTGCGGACTAAAACAATGTTTTCGTCCTTAGCCCACTTTACAAACTTGTACGGTCCTGTACCGACCGGTGCCTGGTTTACATTGTTTTTACTGTCCGTTAAAGCCTTAGGGCTTACAATCGGTGCACTCATGACCATAGCCAGATTGGCGAGGAAAGGAGTACTAGGTGCAGTCAAATTGACTTTAACGGTCTTTTTATCCACAACCTGGACATCTTTCACGGAACCATAAACAAAGGATCCGTAAGCCATATCAGCCGTAACTTGTGGAGGTATCTGGCGGTCGATGTTAACCTTCACGGCGTTCGCATCAAAATCAGTACCGTCATGGAACTTTACGCCCTCTTGCAGGTGGAAAGTATATGTAAGACCGTCCGGGCTCACATCCCAGCTTTTAGCTAGAGAGGGCTCTACCTTGGTGGAATCCTTGTTATACTTTAAAAGCCCATCATAGATATTGATCATTACCTTAGCTGACTCGCCGTCGTCGACCAGGGCTGGATCAAGCCCTCTAGGTTCTGCGCCTTGTGCATAAATCAGGGTATCGCTGGCCTGTGGTTTGGTATCACTAGCCTTGGGTGGGGTGTCGCTACTTGCCTTGGTGCCGCATCCAGTAAGGATGACTGCCGCTGTCAGAGCAAGAGCCATAAATTTTTTCATTCTTCTCATTTTCTTCCTCCTATTTTTTCTTCGATTGGAAATTATTGCATATTTTCTGCAATTTATAATACCAACCCTTAACCATATTGCCTAATTATAGCAAAAGGATTAGACCAACTAAAGAAATAAAAAAGAGAAAAAGTACAATAGATTATTAAATCCAACAATATCGATTTTTTGGTCTTCCTATTTTTTGATAACTAGGAATTGACCGCACCTTGCCATTTTGAACAAGATACGTAAGATATCTATAAACTGTAGGAACGGCTAACGATAATTCTTTCGAAATCTCCTCCACTGTGGAAGGTTGCTTACAAGCCGAGAGATGTCGTTCAATATAGGACAGAGTCGTTTCGCTAATTCCTTTGGTTACAAACACTTCGTATTGCATTTTTGAGGTTACTTGAACAGTCTTTGTCATATCCAACAACCGCTTATGCAATTGAACGCGAGCAATCAAATCCGGCGCTTTGACAGGTTTAAGTGCGAAATCAGTGGCTCCTGCATCCAGAAAACGATCGGCAATTTCCTGCCTTTCGTCTACGGTGAGTACAAGAATAGGTATTTGCTGATTCTGTTCCCGAATCAGGCGAACCGTTTCTATACCATCAATTTCAGGCATATGATAATCCACTAAAATGATATCCGCTCCATGGTCTAGGAACCCTTTAATTCCCTCTCTTCCATTAGGATAGGCTATGGGATCCCATCCAGCAAACGTAAATATTTCACTTAACGTATAGCGCAGGGACTGATCATCATCCATAATTATAATTCTCATTGGCTTTCTCCCAGTGGCAAGGTTATCCAAACCTTCGTCCCCTGCCCTACTTCACTTTTTATATTAACGGACCCTTCGTGTCCTTCTGCAACTTTTCGTACAAAAGCTAAGCCAACCCCAGGATGGTTTTTCGTGCTGTATCCGGTCTTCCAGATTCTTTTTACATCATTTGCCGAAATACCGTATCCGTTGTCTTCTACCTCTAGTTCTACTACGTTTTTTAAAGTTATGGCGCGTAAAACTACCCTTCCGTTCTCCCGCTCCTGAATGGCATCCAACGCGTTATCAATTAAATTTATGATTGCTCGAGTCAACCTAATTTTATTAATGTAAAGACTTGATTGAGGTTCTCCCTCTAATTCAATATCCACCGCTGAATTCGTCCCGCTTAGACGACTAGCTCGAATATAATCGATTAGTTCTTTAAGCTCACACCAGTTCTTTCGATCCTCATACAAAATTTC
>DOPS01000244.1:0-13791 GCA_003512645.1 Desulfosporosinus sp. | reverse complement strand
ATGGTGCGTTCGGAGGGATTCGAACCCCCGACATTCAGATTCGAAGTCTGACGCTCTATCCAGCTGAACTACGAACGCATAATTGGAAACTATACGAAAAGCCTATAAGAAAAACATTCTCTCGAACTTCGTGCATCGAACATCGAACTTCGATATTGGCGGAGGGGGTGGGATTCGAACCCACGGACCCCTTGCGAAGTCACCGGTTTTCAAGACCGGGTCCTTAAACCGCTCGAACACCCCTCCAATTAAAACGGCCGAAGAAAAGCATAACACAAATGTCTTAGAATTTCAACTATCGTCAATTAGTATTATTTTCTATTTTGAGTTTCTTTTTGTCGAACAAACCTTTATCCGATATATTCCACACCCATATATGGCTGGAGGGCTTTAGGAACTCGTATCCTACCGTCTTGTTCTTGATAGTTTTCAATGATAGCTGCCACGGTACGTCCGATTGCCAATCCGCTGCCATTGAGCGTGTGGAGATACTCTGGTTTTTCCTTAGGTCCTCTCCTGAAACGAATGTTGGCTCGACGAGCTTGGAAATCTTCAAAGTTACTGCAAGAAGAAATTTCCCTATAGGTATTAAAGCTAGGCAGCCATACTTCCAAATCATAGGTCTTGGCAGAGGTAAACCCAAGATCTCCTGTAGCTAAGGCCATAACTCGGTAAGGAAGTTCCAATTCTTGAAGAATGCCTTCAGCATCTCTCGTCAGCGTTTCAAGTTCTTCATAAGAATTCTCTGGAAGGGTAAATTTAACAAGCTCTACTTTGTTAAATTGATGTTGCCGGATAAGACCCCTGGTGTCCCGACCTGCTGAACCTGCTTCAGAACGAAAGCAAGCACTATAGGCACAGTGACGAATTGGGAGTTGGTTACCATCTAATATTTCTTCACGATAAAGATTGGTGACAGGTACTTCAGCCGTAGGAATTAGGAAGTAATCTGTTCCCTCCACTTTGAAGGCGTCATCCTCAAATTTAGGAAGTTGACCCGTACCCGTCATAGAAGCACGATTTACCATGTAGGGTGGAAGTATCTCTGTATACCCATTAGCGATGTGGCGATCAAGCATCAACGATATAAGTGAACGTTCTAGCTTGGCACCTAACCCCTTACAATAGGTAAAGCGGGCCCCTGTAACTTTAGAAGCTCTGACGAAGTCGAAAATATCTAACTTTTCACCAATTTCATAATGTGGTTTTGGTTCAAAGTCAAAACCACGGGGGGTACCCCAAGAGCGAATTTGAACATTGTCTGCTTCATCTGCACCAATAGGAACGCTGGCATGAGGAATGTTAGGAATTTCATAGAGGACCTTTTCCATTTCTTGCACAATATCTGCCGATTTTTGTTCCAAGTCCCTGATTGTTTGACCAACTTCGCGCATTTCTAAAACGAGGCTTTCAGCGTCTCCCCCGCTTTTCTTAAGGCGTCCAACTTCTTCCGATACAGAATTACGACGGGCTTTCAAGGTTTCAATTTCAAAAAGAAGTTTACGTCTTTCTTCTTCTTGAATCAAAAAGTTGTCAAGGCTAATTGAAACATAGCGTTTTTGCAATGCTTCCTTAACCACATTGGGATTATTACGAACGAACTTAATATCCAACATACATAAATCCCTCCCATGCCANNATTAATTGGCCCAATGTTCATCGATCATGTCCAAGAAGTATTGATGGACTCGTAGATCCGGGGTAAGTTCTGGATGAAATGCACTGGCTAATAAATTTCCTTGCCGTGCAAAGACTATCTTACCTTCAAATTCAGACAATATACCGACATTCGGAGCAACTTCACGAAGGTAAGGTGCTCTGATAAATACAGCACGCAATGGGTGGGGACCCATGGCAGGCACCAAAAGGTCTGTTTCAAAACTTGCCACTTGTCTACCGAAAGCATTGCGCTCTACGACTGTATCCATAAGATTCAATCGATACTGATCACTATCAACGATCGTTTTGCTGAGTAAAATCATACCTGCGCATGTACCAAAAATCGGAACATCTTTCGTGCCTAATTCTTTGATTCTTTCACCCATCTCATCAATCATTAGTAGTTTCCCAATCGTCGTGCTTTCTCCACCAGGAATTATCAGCCCATGAATTCCATTAAGATCGCTTGACTTACGCACCTCTACAACGTCACAACCTAAGTTTTCTAAGACCTGACGGTGCTCGCGGAAAGCGCCTTGCAGTGCCAAAACGCCTACACGCTTTTTCATTCTTACCAACCCCGTTCTTGCATACGCTGAGATTCTGTCAGTGTCGAAATTTCGATTCCGGACATAGGTTGTCCTAAATCTTTAGAAATTTGAGCGAGCATTTTAGGGTCGTTATAGTGAGTTGTTGCTAGAACAATTGCCTTAGCACGAGCTATTGGATCTCCTGATTTAAAAATTCCAGAGCCCACAAAAATTCCGTCAACCCCAAGTTGCATCATCAACGCGGCATCTGCTGGTGTAGCTATGCCTCCTGCTGCAAAATTTACAACGGGTAACTTTCCATGTTCAGCAACATACAAAACTAGATCATAGGGAGCACCCATGTTTTTAGCAGCTGTCATAAGCTCTTCTTTAGGCATTAAGGTTAAAGCCCTAATTTCGCTCATAACCGTACGCATATGTCGCACAGCTTCAACAACGTTACCTGTTCCAGGTTCCCCTTTAGTACGAATCATAGCAGCCCCTTCGCCGATTCTGCGCAATGCTTCCCCTAGATTACGACAACCACATACGAAAGGCACTTTAAAGTCATGTTTGTTGATATGATAAGTATCATCGGCAGGTGTTAATACTTCAGACTCATCTATGTAATCAGCACCTAACGCTTCTAAAATTCGAGCTTCTACAAAATGTCCGATCCGTGCTTTCGCCATAACTGGGATAGAAACCACAGCCATAATACCCTCAATAATGGAAGGGTCTGCCATCCGGGCAACTCCACCCTCAGCCCGTATATCCGAAGGAACACGCTCCAGCGCCATTACTGCGCATGCTCCAGCTTCTTCTGCAATTTTTGCCTGTTCGGGAGTAGTGACATCCATGATGACGCCACCCTTGAGCATTTCCGCAAGTCCGGTTTTTACTTTTAAAGATCCAATATCAGTCATTATAGTTCCTCCTCAAAAAATGTTTTAGTTGATATAGTGTGTTTATACTCATCTGAAGTCTAGTTCAGTTAAGTTACCATTGGGGGCTAAAAGTCCACGTAGCTTTTACTTTATAATACCCTTTTTCAGGCCTCTGGACTCTGACTTCTGACTTCCGATTCCAGCAATGTTAACACCTAGCGCAAAATTTGTCAATTTAGTCCTCACCTAAGGTATCCTCAGCAAGATCATTATCTTCGATTTCTGCTTCATCTTTCATGACAACTTTGGCTATGGCAACCACACTACTTGCCCCCGTACGCATGGCCATTACCCCTTGAGCAGAACGTCCCTGTGTGGATATACTGGACACTTGAATTCGCAGCATGATGCCATTATTAGTGATGACCATTAGTTGGTCTTCTTCTTGGACAACCTTGATTCCAACCAATGTACCCGTTTTAGCATTTAATTTCATGACGATAATCCCTTTACCACCACGCCCTTGGATTCGGAATTCCTTAAGATTGGTGCGTTTAGCAAAGCCATTTTCACTCATGGTTAAGAGCTCACCTTCATCGCCAATCACATCCATGCCGACGACTGTGTCATTTTCTTCTAGCCTTATTCCTTTCACACCACGCGCTGTACGTCCCATATAGCGCACATCGGATTCAGGGAAACGTATGGCAATACCATTTTTTGTAGCTAGTAGAATATCATCTAACCCTTGGGTTAACTTAACACCAATCAGTTCATCCCCTTCGTCCAAGGTTAAAGCAATTAAACCGTCACGTCGGGATGAGTCATATTCTTTCAAGGCAGTCTTTTTCATAATCCCTTTTTTAGTCGCTGTTATCAAGAAAAAGTCAGGACTAAAATCCTTGATTGCCATAACTGCTGTGATCATTTCATGCTGACTCAAATTTAAGAGATTAATGACAGCAGTCCCCTTGGCTGTTCGACTGGCTTCAGGAATCTCATGCGCTTTCAGTCGATACACTTTACCTTGGGACGTAAAGACAAGAATATTGTGATGTGTCGTGGTGGTAAAGAGATGCTCTACAAAGTCTCTTTCTTTGGTTGCCATTCCGTGAACACCCTTACCTCCCCGGTGCTGGCTTTTATAAGTATTCAAGGGCAATCTCTTAATATAGCCATAATGGGTAACAGTAATAACCACGTCTTCTACTGCTATCAGATCTTCTATATCCATCTTACTAACATCAACGGTTATGCGCGTTCGACGTGCGTCTCCAAATTTATGATTAATATCGGTTAATTCAGCTTTTATAATGTTAATAACCATCTGCTCAGACGCTAGAACGGATTTCAGATAGGCAATAGTATTCATCAGTTCGTTATATTGGTTTTCTAATTTTTCACGTTCTAATCCTGTTAGTCGTTTTAATCTCATATCCACGATAGCCTGAGCTTGTCTCTCGCTCAAACCAAATTTCTGGCTGAGATTGATTCTGGCATTCGCTTCATCTGAGGAAGAACGGATGGTTTCAATAACCTCATCAATATTGTCTAGAGCAATCCTCAGCCCCTCAATAATATGCGCTTCTGCCTCTGCTTTATTGAGTTCGAATCGAGTTCTGCGAACGATAACTTCCTTTTGATGTTCAATAAAGTAACGAATCATATCTTTAAGAGTGAGAGTCCGCGGCTGTCCATTGACTAGAGCGAGCATATTAACGCCAAATGTATCTTCCATTTGTGTATGTTTATAAAGTTGATTTAAGATGACCTGTGGATTGACATCCCGCCTGAGCTCTATTACAATCCGCATCCCCGATCGGTCTGATTCATCTCGCAAATCTGTAATTCCATCGAGTTTTTTATCACGAACAAGATCCGCGATCTTCTCAATCATTCTTGCTTTATTAACCATAAAAGGGATTTCCGTGACAAGTATTCGCGTCTTTCCAGACTTCTCCATGCGTTCAATGGTGGCTTTTGCTCGTGTTTTGACAGACCCTCTTCCTGTCGTGTAGGCAGATCTTATCCCTTCATAACCCATGATCGTTCCACCCGTTGGAAAATCAGGGCCTTTGACATAATTCATCAGTTCGTCGATGGATAACTCGGGGTTATCTAACAAGGCCATCGTAGCTTCAACAACTTCTGATAAATTATGGGGAGGAATATTTGTTGCCATGCCAACCGCAATTCCTGATGACCCATTCACTAGTAAATTTGGGAATTTAGCAGGTAATACCGTGGGTTCCTCCTGTTTTTCATCGTAATTTGGAGTAAAATCAACGGTTTCTTTGTCAATATCTGCCAACATATAGGTCGCTATTTTTGCCATACGAAGTTCTGTATAACGCATAGCAGCAGCGGAATCTCCATCAATAGAGCCAAAATTTCCATGTCCGTCAATTAGTGGATAGCGACTTGCAAAATCTTGGTCCATCCTTACAACGGCATCATAAATTGAACTATCTCCGTGAGGATGAAATTTACCCATGCAATCCCCGACAAGGCGCGCAGACTTACTATAAGGCTTATTGGGAGTCAGCCCTAATTCGTGTAGGGTATATAATATTCTGCGATGTACCGGTTTAAGCCCGTCTCGGACATCGGGCAAAGCACGGCTCACGATAACACTCATCGAGTAGTCGATAAATGATTTTTGCATTTCATCCGCAATTTCCATGGGAAGGACTTTTCCTCCCAGTATTTCATCCGACATCAATGAGCACTCCTTTAAGTATCTAGATTACGTACATCTTTAGCATAACGATTTATGAAGTCACGGCGTGGTTCTACTTTATCTCCCATTAAGACCGTAAACATTTCTTCAGTTCTCATGGCATCTTCCATAGTCACTCGCAAAATCGTGCGTTTGGCAGGGTCCATGGTGGTTTCCCATAACTGTTCGGGATTCATTTCACCCAAGCCTTTATAACGCTGAATCTCGACTTTATCTCTCCCTATTTTCTCAAGAATCTTATTGAGTTCAATGTCAGAGTAGGCATATTGAAGATCTCTCCCTTTTTTTACCTTAAAGAGAGGGGGTTGGGCAATATAGATATAATTATTTTCAATCAGTGGTCTCATATAACGGTAGAAAAATGTTAATAAAAGGGTTCGAATATGGGCACCATCTACGTCAGCATCCGTCATAATAATCAATTTGTGATAGCGTGCTTTAGAAATATCAAATTCATCCGAAATACCAGTACCCATCGCTGTAATCATGGCTCTTATTTCAACATTTCCCAATATTTTATCCAGTCTTGCCTTTTCCACATTGATAATTTTCCCTCGTAAAGGCAAGATCGCCTGAAACCTGCGATCCCTTCCTTGTTTTGCAGAACCACCTGCACTATCTCCCTCGACAAGATACATCTCACATAGGTCTGGTTCCTTCCAAGAACAATCAGCTAGTTTTCCGGGCAGAGAAGTACCCTCTAGAGCACTCTTACGACGTGTTAATTCTCGTGCTTTACGAGCAGCATCCCGAGCTCGAGCTGCTTGAACAGATTTATCAATAAACTTTCTAGCAATAGATGGGTTTTCTTCTAAAAACGTGGATAACCCTTCACCAGTGGCAGAGTCCACAATCCCCCGAATCTCACTGTTGCCAAGTTTTGTTTTGGTTTGTCCTTCAAATTGAGGATCAGGGACTTTGACAGAAATAACAGCGGTTAGTCCTTCGCGAATATCATCTCCGGACAGATTTGAATCAGCTGCTTTAAGCATATTACTTTTACGAGCATAATCATTAATCACCCTTGTCAAAGCTGACTTGAAACCCGCCTCATGGGTTCCCCCTTCTTGAGTATTAATATTATTAGCATAGGAAAATAAATTTTCGGCATAACTATCATTATATTGAATACAAACTTCTACTTGTACATTATCCTTAGTCGTTTCAATAAAAATCGGCTGGGGATGTAAGCAATCTCTACTTTTATTTAAATATCTTACAAAATCTTGGATCCCACCGGTGTGTAAGAACGTTTCTTTAATATTTGTTCTCTCATCCGTTAAATTAATAGTCACACTTTTATTCAAAAAGGATAATTCCCTTAACCGATGTGCCAGAATATTAAAATCATAAACAGTTTCTTCAAAAATTTCTGGGTCGGGGATAAAGGTTATCTTAGTACCCGTGTTCTCTGTTTGTCCAATGTTAGCCAATAGAGTCGTCGGTTTTCCTTGGGCATATTCTTGCTGAAAAACATGTCCCCCTTTAGAGACCTCAACGATTAACCACTTTGATAAGGCATTGACTACACTCAGACCAACACCATGAAGTCCACCGGATACCTTATAAGCACTTTCGCTTCCCCCAAATTTTCCTCCGGCATGCAATACCGTCAAAGCAACTTCTACAGCCGGTTTCCCTGTTTTAGTATGAATATCAACAGGAATCCCTCGTCCATTATCGACCACTGTAATACTGTTGTTTTCATGAATCATAACATCAATCTTATTGCAGAAACCGGCTAATGCCTCATCAATACTATTATCGACTATTTCATATACGAGATGATGAAGTCCACGGGTACTTGTGGAGCCAATATACATACCAGGGCGTTTACGTACGGCTTCAAGTCCTTCNNTTTTCTTGCAAAGCCTTTTCCTCCCAAAAAATACCTTCAACCTTTTTATTGTACACCATATATTTAACTGATTCAATTTAATGTAACTAATAATTGGAAAATTGCTCTAATTATAATCATTAACTTTATCATCAAATGAACGTTTAAATAATGTTGTAGAAGAAATAGGTGAGAAAAATAGTTCATTCCTTGTAACAATTAGGGTTTTTTCATTTCCTGGTTCACAAATATAGTTTAAATTTTTATCTTTATTGAGTTTACTAATAAAATCTTGGTTTGTTTGCCCTTTCTTTGTTGTATCTAAGTCAATCATTGCAACTATCTTATCTTTTTTAATAAGAATATTTCCTCCAAGATGTAAATACATCTAAGGCTCCCTCCTTATACGTCCCTTTTCCACACGATACATCTCACCTAACTGGTGAGTTTCAGCACTTGTCATAGTTATTATCGTTTGAATCCGTGATGACTCAATGAATTTTATTAAGTATTCTCTCCTAAAACGGTCTAATTCAGACAATACATCATCTAGAAGAAGAAGAGGATACCCCCCTTTTTCCTGATTTATAATCTCTAATTCAGCTAGCTTTAGACTTAAGACGATCGATCGCTGTTGTCCTTGTGAAGCAAATAGACGTGCAGGTTTATCATTTAAAAGAATTTGAAGGTCATCGCGGTGTGTCCCTACTAATACCATTTGGCGCTCTATTTCTTGATCCAATTTATCATGAAGTATTTTTGGATATTCAGAAATAGCTTCGCTAATATTTTTTTTACCCAAAGCAAGATAAAAAACCTGCATTTTTTCTTGTTCAGACGTTAAATTAGCATAAATTGAGTCTGCTGCAGCTTGCAATCGTTCGGTCATGTCTGCCCGATTAAGAATTATTTTTTTACCTAACTCAATTATTTGCTCATTCCAAAGTTGCAACTGTGAATATTTATGAGATTTTTCTAAATATGTTTTTAGAAGCGCGCTTTTTTGTTGAATAACCTTGTTATAAGCATTAAGAATGCTTACGTGTCCTGGACGCATTTGGGCAATATGTAAGTCTAAAAACCTTCTTCTTTCGGAAGGCCCTCCTTTGATCATTATAAGGTCATCCGGAGAAAAGAAAACTACATTAATGGTACCCACAAAATCTGATAAGCGCTGACAGGGCACTTTGTTAATCTTGATCATTTTCTTTTTATTTCTATAATGACTTTCTAAAGAGATTCTGTGATCTTTGGAAACGAAGTCTCCGTACAGATGAAACTCACTTTGTTCCCAGCGCAATAGGTCTTGTTCCCTTTGTACTCTATATGACTTTCCTGTCAGGAGATAATAAATTCCTTCAACAATATTCGTTTTACCTTGACCATTATCACCTATCAAAATATTAGTACCAGGCATAAACTTTACGTTCTCATCAATATAATTACGAAAATTTTGGAGATGAAAGTTCTTAATTATCATAATTCAATTATGACGTCCTGATCGGCAATACAAGATATATATAATTACTATTGTCTATAGGTCTGATTACTCCTGGACTAAATGGCCCTGATAATTCAAATAAAATTTGATCACTATCAATTACTTTTAGCGCATCAATAAGAAATTTTGCATTAAAGGCAATTGTTACATCTTTACCTTCCATCTCAACGTCGATCTGCTCTGAAATTTTACCCAATTCAGACGTTTGATCTATTTTTAATTCATTATTTTCCACGCTAATTCTAATGATATTTGCTCCGCTTTTATCACGGGTAAGTACTGAGGCACGTTCTACTGCTTCTAAAAGTTTTTTTACACTTAAAATGACTTTTGTTTCACAGCTCTGGGGAATAACTTGTTTGTAGTTTGGAAATTGTCCCTCAATAAGTCGGGATATCAAATATATAGATCCAAATTGAAATACAACTTGATTATTACCATAGCTAATGGTTAAATTTTCATCTTCATCTCTCAATAGGCGATATATTTCGGTTAGTGTTTTTGCTGGAATAATTCCACTAAAACGTGATTCTTCTGTATTAGATATTTCAGAAATACTATACGCTAAGCGGTGTGTATCCGTTGCTACTAATCGAATATTTGTACCTTCAATTTGTAGAAGAGTACCCGTGAATACTGGTCGATTTTCTTCAGTAGAACACGAAAATACAGTCTGTCTAATCATATTTTTGAAAATTACGGTTGGTAAAGAAAAGGTAATCGGATCCATAAGGTCTGGCAACAAGGGGAATTCTTCTGGATCATAGCCATTTAGGACAATTTCGGACTCGTAATAACAAATGGTGATTGATTTATCCTTTTCTTCTAAAGTTATAGTTGTGTCAGGTAGTTTACGAACAATCTCGGAGAAGAGTTTTGCTGGAACTACCATTGTTCCTTCTTCTGTAACATTTGAGGTTACTTCACATCGAATCCCCATTTCAAGATCAGTTGCTGCAAATTGTAAAGACTGTTGTTCGGTTGTCATCAAAATTCCTTGAAGGACTGGTAGTGTGTTCTTACTTGATATAGCCTTTTGAACAGCATTTACACCTGAAAGCAAGGCATCTTTGGAACAGAAGATTTTCATATCTATCGAATCCTCCTATAAATTTTTCTTACATGTTCTAAACAGAGGTTATTAATAATAGGATAATAAGTAGTCGTTATAGTAGTATTACTTGTCAACATGTGGATAAGTATACGTATAGCGCTAATTTACTGCTAAAATGTATGTTGAAAAAGGTGTGGACAAACGGATTGAGGTTATCCACATGTCCACAAATAGAACTGTAAAATTTAGTTTTCAAGTATTTATAGACAAGTTATTAACATATCCTTTAATCCTACGTTTACTCAGATTGAATTCGTTGAATCATCTCATTTACTTTTTTTTCGAGTAAGGGATCATTAAGGATAGCTTGTGTAATTTTATCATGAGCATGCATTACGGTCGTATGATCCCTCCCACCGAACTCTTCCCCAATTTTCGGTAAAGAAGAATCAGTAAGTTGACGAGAAAGGTACATGGCGATTTGTCGGGGAAAGGCTACTTCGCGGGTTCTTTTTTTAGCTTTAAACTCATGAGGAGACATATGGAAATATCCTGCTACGGATTGTTGAATAATTTCAATTGTAATTTGCTTGGTGTTATTGGCGGGAATAATATCCTTTAATGCCTCTACTGCGACTTCAGTCGTTATAGGGAATGAACTAAGAGAAGCAAAAGCCATTACCCTTATAAGTGCACCTTCGAGTTCACGAATGTTGGAATGAATTTTATCAGCAATGTAGACCATAACTTCGTTCGGAACCTGTAGATTCTCTAATTTAGCTTTTTTCCTAAGGATTGCTATTCGGGTCTCCAAATCAGGTGCTTGAATATCTGTGATAAGGCCCCATTCAAAACGCGAGCGTAAGCGATCTTCTAAAGTGGGAATTTCTTTAGGTGGACGATCTGAAGAAATAATAATTTGCTTATTGGCTTCATGAAGTGCATTAAACGTATGAAAAAACTCTTCTTGAGTTCGTTCTTTGCCTGCTAAAAATTGAATATCATCGATCAGCAGAATATCTACGTTACGGTAATGATTACGAAATTCAATAGAGTTTTCGTCTCTAATCGAGTCAATCAATTCATTTGTGAATTTTTCACTGGAAACATAAAGAACCTTTGTATTGGGGGATCGTTGTAGAACATGATGCCCAATTGCATGCATAAGATGGGTTTTTCCTAAACCAACCCCTCCATATATAAATAGAGGATTGTAGGACTTAGCGGGTGATTCTGCAACAGCTAAAGAAGCAGCATGGGCAAAACGGTTGCTGTTACCGATAACAAATGTTTCAAAAATGTATTTTGAATTAAGGGAATTAGGCAGAGGATCGCTAGGCTTAGGGATAACAAAGGAATCCTGTTTAGGGACTACTTTGTCTTCGGCATAAGAAACTTCAGGAGAAGGAATAATGAAACGGAGACTAACTGAATGGCCTAAGACTGATTGAACTGAAGATCGAATCAAGGATGCATAACGGCTTTCCAGCCAGTCCTTAGCAAAGTCATTAGGAACACTAATGATTAGCGTATCGCCCTCGATATGAAGAAGCCTTGTGGAGCTTAACCATGTTTCAAAGCTCGGCTTGGATAGTTCATTTTTCAGTTTTGCTAAAGTTTCCTGCCACAATAATTGGGGCGACACAGGTTGTGGTGGCATGGACGGACCTCCCTTGTCTAAAATTGTAGGAATGATGACAATAAAAAAGTTATACACAAACTTATACACATTTGTGGATAACTTAAATAAATTACGTGTTGTGAATAACTATTACACGATTTATTGTTGTCGTAAGGGGCTGTGCAAATATAATATCAAGTTTTCACGGGGTTATCAACAGGTAGATAGTCAGTTTCAAAAAATTATTCACAGTGGATAACTTTTAAACTTGAGGTTATCCACATCTTAACAAAGTCCTTTGCTTGACAGATTAAATTTTTTTAGAGTATAATCTCTAAGTAAGTTTGATTACATGGGATGTTTTTCTGGTTTGAAATAAAGGAGGTGTCGTTAAATTGAAGAGAACTTATCAACCGAAGAATAGGCGTCATAAACGCGTTCACGGTTTTTTGAGTAGAATGAGTACGCCAACGGGGCGAAATGTAATAAAGCGCCGTCGTTTAAAAGGTCGGAAAAAATTATCAGTTTAAGGCCGCAATTATGTGGCCTTTTTTTAAATAAATTTTTCTGACAAGCATTAATATTTTTCTAAAACGTTTAAATCAAAGCAATAAGAGTTAGAATAGAGATTGAAAGGTATGTAAGCTTTGGAGGAGTTATGTTACAAAGAAAGTTCCGCTTACGCCGTAAATCGAGCTTTAAAACTATCTTTAAAGAAGGTAGAAATTACTCGGTAAAATATGTAGCAATGTACCTTATTAAAGGTCCTAAACGGTTTGGTTTTATTGCCTCCAAGAAAGTTGGAAATTCTGTTCAAAGAAATAGGGCCAGAAGACTGATGCGAGAAGTTATCCGGCTTCATATTTCGGAAATCAGAAATGATATACAAATAATTTTTATTGCGAGGGCGAGAATCAAAGGAGTTTCCTTCATCGAAGTAGAAAGATATATGATGAATATGCTTAAAAATGCTAATACACTAATTAAAGTGAGTAAACTTGAATGAAGATAATCTTAGTTGGATTGATTCGTCTATATCAGATAGTTATTTCGCCTATAAAAGGGCAAACATGTCGCTTTTATCCCAGTTGTTCAGAATATTCTATTCAAGCGTTACGAAAATATGGGCTTATTAAAGGACTTTGGAAATCAATTAAACGGATCTTTAAGTGTCATCCGTTTCACCCTGGTGGGCATGACCCAGTTTAAGGAGGGCTTTTGTGAGTATTATTGTTGAATGGATGACTTATTTACTAAATATACTTTATAACTTATCTGCTTCTATCGGTCTTCCTAATTATGGTGTGGCGATTATTCTCTTAACTATTTTAATTAAAACTTTGATTTTCCCATTAACTTATAAACAAATGGCTTCAATGCGAAAGACTGTTGATTTACAACCTAAGATTAAGGCAATTCAAGCAAAACATAAAAATGATAAAGAAAAAGCTAATCTAGCCGTTATGGAGTTATATAAAGAACATAAGGTAAACCCTTTAGGTGGTTGTCTGCCTATACTTGTTCAATTACCAATTTTCTGGGCATTGTATAGTACATTACTTAATTTTCCTTACGATCCAGCAAATGCTGCAGCCCATTGGTTTCTAGGCTTTGATTTAATTAAAACTTACGGATTTGCACCTTCATATCATTTAGTTTTACCGATTTTCGCCGCTGCTACGACCTATTTGCAGACAAAATTAACGAGTCCTAATGCAACTACGGATCCTACCCAGAAGACTATGCTTTATATGATGCCAATATTTTTCGCTTACATTAGTGCTACAGTCCCAGCGGGATTGGCCTTATATTGGGTAACTATGAACGTTGTTTCGATTTTCCAACAGCTTTTTATAAATAAGCGATTGTCTAGTCAAACAAAAAAAGCAATATAGGAACGTGGAAGGCGTGAGGAGGATCGTTCATGAGGATTGCAGAGAAAACCGGGAAAACGGTTGAAGA
>DOPS01000364.1:707-14061 GCA_003512645.1 Desulfosporosinus sp. | reverse complement strand
TCTTTTTATAAAATTTTTATAATTGCTTTAAAACGAGTTTAAAACCTCCCGCTATAATCAATTTGTAGCAAAAAACAGGGAGGTCGTTTAGATGAGTAAACTGAAACTTATGTACGATGTGATTTCCATATTGAAAGAGAAGGAGGTTATTAGTGGTATTTTTCAAGCGGAAGCCAAGAAAGATCAACTACAATTAGTAAGCTTTACGAATGAATTTGAAAAGAATCTTTCCAGCGGTGAGACCAAAGTCAAGATTAGTACAGAACTGGATTGTGATGGCAAGAAAGTGAAACATGAAAGCCAAACCGAGTTTACAATGCAGGACTGCTGCGCTGGGCATAGGCATCATGGCTTTATGAAACATATGCATCATACCCACCACGATAATGGTCAAAACAATGGGGATTTAAAATGTGGAGGGTTTAAAGGGAAATTAACGAAACTGGCGTTTGTACTAAGTATTTTTAATCAAATTAAGGTTGATGAGAAAGAGGATAAGTCCGTCTTTTTATCCTTAAGCCTAAATGATATTCCGGATGACATTAAAAAAACCTTCCAGGAAAGATGTAGTCAGGGAAAAATGTCCGAGCATCATCAACATCACGGCTGTATAAAGGAGTTCTGTGCCTTGAAAGATCCAAAGATCGAGGTTAAGGTTTGGATCAAAAAGACTAGAGAAGTAGAAAAGCTTGTGGTGACCGTTGATGGAAAGCAAGTCAATGAACTTAATGAAAACCATGATATGAGTCTATTGGCAGAATTGCGTCTAACTTAACTAAACCAAGTCAGAAAAGAATTTTCCTCCTTTAAACCGAGGACGCAAAACAATGATTTGTTTTGCGTCCTTTAATAGATATAATGAATACGATAAGCTTCAATGAAGGTTAAGGAACAATGGTTATAGTCACTCTGATTAGTTTTGATTAACTTGATTAAAGCAAAACTAAATTGGTACTGTAGTGTTTAAAATTAGAAGGAAGCATCGATGGGTGAACTTATGTGTTGAAGAGAATGATAAAACGTCTTATGAGAAAATTAAAAAAAGGAAAGAACGTTCACCATAGCGGTCATCGGGAATTCCGCAGAAAACAACTGGAATTCCATGAGCAGCAACGTGAATTATGTTGTCATCAGGAATTTCAGAGAAAACATCGGGAATTCAATCAGTTTCATAAGTCTCTTCGTTTTTTACGTCCAGTTAGCATCGTATTTAACTTAATCATTCTATACTTACTATTTAAATGGGTAGGTATTAAGTCAATTAGTATTTTTTTTGCAGTATTTATAATTATTAAAGAAATCTTGCAGTTTTCTTTTCTCTGGCGTTTAGAGAAGAGGGTATTTAAACCCATTCATAAGCTTAAAGATGGAGTGGAAGAGATTTCTAAAGGGAATTATAATGTTAAAGTGGAGAGCGACGTAATGAATGATCTCGGATTCATTGGGCTTTTAGTGGATTCTTTTAATGAAATGGCCCAAAAGTTACAAGCAAGTGAGAAAGTGAAGTCCGAGTATGAAGAAAATAGAAAGATGCTCGTTGCTAATATTTCACATGATCTTAAGACACCTATCTCAACAGTTCAAGGGTATATTGAAGCGATTTTGGACGGGGTCGTTATATCACCGGAAAAACGGACGATGTACCTTAAAACGATCTATCAAAATACAGTTTATATGGATAAATTGATCGATGATCTCTTTTTGTTTTCTAAGTTGGATCTGCAAAAACTGGATTTTCAGTTTGAAAATGTACAAGTAAGAGCTTTTATGGATGATTTGATGGAAGAATTTAAGTTTGAACTTGAAGAAAAGCAGTGTAATTTTTATTATCTGAATAAGATGGAAGGTGATTGCCTGATTAATATTGATAGGAAAAGATTATATCAGGCTTTTAGGAATATTATTGGAAATGCTGTTAAATATGGATCTAATCAGGATTTAACCATCAAGATAGAACTGGATAGACAAGACGATTTTATAGGTATTAATATCGAAGATAATGGACCGGGAATTCCTGAAGACAAACTTCCTAATATTTTCAATAGATTTTACAGAATTGATAACGAGCGTACAAAAGACTTAATGAGTACTGGCCTTGGACTTGCCATTGCTAAGGAACTTGTGCAAGCCCATGGAGGATCAATTACTGTATTAAGTCTGGAAAGAGAGGGCGCTTGTTTTACAATACGGCTCCCAATTCTTATCAAAAATGATTTGGAAAGAGGTAGGTATGAAACGGATTTTAATTATTGAAGATGATCAAAATATTGCTGAACTAGAACGAGATTATCTTCAATTAAATGGATATGAAGTGGATATTGTACAAGATGGAGCACAGGGTCTGAGGATGGCCTTGACGGGCCAATATAATGTTATCATTGTGGATTTAATGTTGCCAGGTAAAGATGGATATCAAATCACCAAAGAAGTTCGCGATAAATTTGAGATTCCTGTGCTCATCGTGTCTGCTAAAAATGAGGATATCGATAAAATTAGAGGACTTGGTTATGGAGCTGATGATTATTTAACAAAACCATTTAGCCCTGCGGAGTTGGTGGCAAGGGTTAAATCTCATATTACAAGATATGAACGTCTGAAAGGCAAAACAGTAGCTTCTGAAATAATAAACCACAGAGGATTGGAGATAAATACAGCATCCCATAAAGTCTTTGTTAATGGGAAAGAAGTTCAAATGACGACAACAGAATATGGATTGCTAGTGTTTTTTGCCACAAATCCAAATATTGTTTTTAGTAAAGAACATATTTTCGAGACTATATGGGGGAATGAATACTTTGGAGATAGTGCAACCGTACCTGTTCATGTACAAAAGATAAGAAAAAAGATCGAAAGAGACCCTTCAAATCCGGAATTTATCGAAACTTTATGGGGAACGGGATATAGATTTAATTCTTGACACTTTACGGCGGCAACAAGTGGTAAATGGATAAAAGGGGGCGCAGTTCATTTTGAACCGCGAGATACTTTTACGTTTACACCAAAGGTTCGGTAAAACGAGGCCGGTTAGTCGTACCTTTAGTTTGAGATTGATTTAACATCTCCGTAATAGCCTCGCAGAGGCGGTAAATCCCTTCTCGAATCGTTGTTTCCGAATGACGACAGAAACAAAGTCTAATCCGGTCTTTCCCTCCGGAGTTAACATAAAAGGCATTCCCTGGGACAAACGTCACTTTCTTTTCTGCTGCTTTGGTGAGCAGCGCTGCGGCTTTCATGCCAGGCGGCAGTTCACACCACAAGTAATAACCACCTTCCGGGACTGTCCAGGATAAGCCCTGAGGCGCAAACTCCTTTAAAGCGTACACCATGGCATCGCGTTGACACTTATATTGTTTTCTAACGATTAGAAGGTGTTCGTCCAGCAGTCCTCGTTTACAAAATTCTGTCATAACCCACTGAGCGGTCGTGCTGGTATGGAGGTCAACGTGCTGTTTGGCAAGGGATAATTGCTCTAGTACTGGGGTAGGTGCCACACACCAGCCGAGGCGAAGTCCAGGAAATAGTATTTTGGAGAACGTTCCCAGATAGATAACATGTCCATACTCATCTAAGGACTTAAGAGAAGGGAAGGGCTGATTTCCGTAAAACAGTTCGCTATAGGGATCATCTTCCACGATCGGTACATGGTATTGATAGGCCAATTTAAGAAGCTGTTGCCGTCGTGCCAGACTCGTGGTTATCCCGGAAGGATTCTGGAATGTCGGAAGGGTGTAGATGAATTTAGGCCTATGTCGTGCTAAGATTTGTTCTAAGACATCTATTCTTAAACCTTCCTGATCTAACGGTACAGTAAGGATATGGGCGCCTGATGCCTTAAAAACACCAATAGCTCCAAGGAAAGAAGGTTCCTCCATGACGATGTAATCTCCTGGCTCCAAGAAAACCTTAGTTAGAAGATCAAGCCCCTGTTGAGAACCGGAGGTTATTAAAATAGTCTGGGCTTGAGTGCGTATGCCTCTCTGACTAAGCCAATCCGCTATATATTGGCGCAGGGGATAATGACCAATGGTAGGTCCGTATTCGAAGGCTTGCCAATTGCCGGGGCGCATGACCTCCTGGCTTATTTGACTAAATTCCTGAAGCGGATAGTATTCACCTGCTGGGGATCCCAAGGCGAAAGAAATCTGATCCTCTTCACCAATCTCATCCAATATTGACGCCAAGACGGGATTATGCAGGCGCTCTGACTGTCTGGTATAAAAATTTTGCCAAGATATCGGCTGTACAGGCGCACCCAGTGCCTCAGAATCGTTGGCATTTGTAAAACGGTCATGAGAAGGGCCTACTGGCTGAGGGGGGCTTACGATGGTCCCTTTGCCAACGTGTGGCTGAATCAATCCATCGGCTACCAGTTCATGGTAGGCATTGACCACGGTGCTGCGATTGACGCCTAAGGTGGTTGCCAGCTTTCGCTCAGGCGGGAGGCGGAAACCGGGAGGAAGATCATTAGCTAGGATGAGTTGACGAATCTGGCTCCTGATCTGTAAGTAAAGCGGCGTCTTACCGGAACGGTCTATGTGCAGTTTCATGATGCGTTTTCCCTCAATTCGGTGGTGAAGTGCGAAACTCGATGTCGAGGCCTGATGTTCGAAGTTTTGATATTCGGACTTCGTATCCCCTTTAAAGTGTCAGTATAGTTGCCAAGAGTTTAATTCCCTGTTGTATTTGCAGCGGTGTAGGGTTGGAAAAATTTAATCTCATGCTACTGCAGCTTCCTTCGTCCGTAAAAAAATGCGCTCCCGGAACATAGGCTACATTACCCGTCAGGACAGAGGGCAGGAGGTTAACCGTGTCATATTTTTCTGGTAGGGTTAGCCAAATAAACATACCTCCGGTTGGCTTGGTCCAGATGGCTTGATTGGAGAAGTTCTCCTGGAGTTCACTGAGCATAAGATCTCTGCGTACTTTATAGGCTTGACGAATCGTTTCGATGTGTTGATTGGCGTCAAAATGGTTTAGGTAGTAGTGGGTAGCCCTTTGTAAGAGAGTGCTGGTGTGCAAATCAGTTCCTTGTTTTGCTACCACGAGTTTGGCTATCAGGCTCTTTCCGGCAACGATCCAACCGAGTCGAAGTCCGGGGGCTAGTGTTTTAGAAAAGGTACCAAGGTAAATCACCTCGTCCTCGGTGGAGAAAGACCTGATAGCTGGTAAGGCAGAACCTTCATAGCGGAGTTCACCGTAGGGATCATCCTCTATTATAGGAACCCCGTACTTACTCGCTACGCGGAGAACCGCCTTTCGTTCTTCGATAGTAAGGGTGGTACCGGTAGGATTCTGATAAGTGGGAGCAAGGTAAATGAGCTTGGGACGGTTCAGTTTTATAGATACTTCGAGAGCGATGTCATCAATTCCTGCCGCATTTGTAGGAATGGTCGCAAAATTGGCCTGGTAACTGCGAAAGGTTTGGATGGCTCCAAGATAACTCGGGTTTTGAAGGAGCACTACATCCCCAGGATCAAGAAAGAGCTTGGCAATGAGATCCAATCCTTGTTGTGAGCCGTTGGTAAGAAAAATGTTGTCTGCTTCAGAGGGGATCCCCTTAGAGCGCATTTGGTCGGATATCTCCTCACGTAAGGGTAAATATCCTTCGGTAGTTCCGTATTGGAGGACAGAAGGGTCGCCTGCTCCAAGAACTTGAGCATAAGACTCCCTGATTTCGGAGAGTGGAAATAACTCTGGGGCTGGAAGACCACCAGCAAAAGAAATGATATGCGGTTGTTCAGCAAGTTTTAGAAGTTCACGAATCGCTGAATTTTCCATGTGGGTTACCCTTTTGGCATAGGTATGTTGCATAACCATGTTCCCCCTATCGAGTTTTAAACTTATTATAGGGGCGAGATTGGCACTTGAAAACATCCAATTGGATGATTGTATATAGCATCCAATATTCAGTGCTGCCACGAGTTAGTCGATGTTAGGTAGATTAACCCGAATTTTATCAGGGGCAGTCGTAAAAATGGAAGGTATTTGAAGCAGCATGGAGAAATAAGTAGTTAGACTTTTCGGTTATTGTAAGAAAGCAAAGAAAGAAAGTGACGCTGATGATTTTTGAACCACTAGGGATTTATAAAGTGAAATTACCCTTGCCATTTAGACTAAATCATGTGAACTGTCATGCAGTAAAAGGAACCCTTGGTTGGTGGCTCATCGATGCGGGTCTCAGCCGGGAGGCTACAGTTGAAGGGTGGATGCAGTTTTTTGAAGAACATGCTATTAAGCCTTCAGATATTAAAGGAATCTATCTAACTCATTTTCACCCGGACCATTATGGATGTGCGGGGTGGCTTCAGAATTACTCAGGTGCTCCAGTCTATATTGGGGAAATTGATGCCGATCGGATAGAACGCTACTGGAAAGGTAAATACGCTATTCTCGATGCGCTGGACACCTTGTTTAGGGATAATGGCATGCCTAATAAGATCGTCAAAGAGACCATCGGTTCCGTTGATAACCTGATTCGTTATACATCTCCACATGCAGAGCTGACAACCTTAAAGGCAGGCCAGGCGGTGACAATAGGGGATTTCGAATACCAAGTCATCTTGACACCAGGGCATACGGATGGACATATCTGCTTTTACAATGTAGAACAAGGGGTACTCTTATCAGGGGATCACCTCTTGCCTGAAATTTCGTCCAATATTAGTTTGTGGCCCCAAACCGGCGCTGATCCTAACCCCTTGGAAAACTTTCTGCTGGCCATCGACAGTATCCGGAGCTTGAATTGTAAATTAGTTTTGCCCGCTCACGGCAAGCCGTTCTCCACGGTTGAAGAAAGAATCAGTCAATTAGAGGCTCATCACAAAGCGCGCTTGCAAGAAATGAAAGACTGTACTGGCAGTGGTGCGACAGCTTATCAAGTCTGCCAACAGGTTTTTAGACAGGATCTCAGCTTTCATGAGCTGCGTTTCGCCATGGCGGAAACCTTGGCTCACCTCGTGTATTTGACCTATAAAGGTGAATTAAAGGTTTTCACTAAGGCAGGAATCGATAATTATTGCCTTAGTGTATAATTGTTTTTTTCACACAGAGAATGGTTAGAAATGCCCTTCATGTTCATTCACGGACATGAAGGGCTTATGTATTATCTTGTCTATTGTTGGCATGGCAAACTATGCCTTTCCGAGTATCTGATTAAATCAAAAAAGGGACTTTGAGATTTAGTTATTTCCACATAAAGGTGTCTTTAGCCGGCGTATTTGAGTTCCCATAATATATTGTTATAACAAAATTCTTAGCTTAGCACCAAAAGTGAGGAGGAAGATTTATCCGATTTTACTATGCGACAATCATGTTACCCCAGCCTTTGCCTTCATTAGACTTTAGGAGTTTGAGTTACCAAGCATTCTATTTATAGACCAAGCAACACAATTAAGTTCAAATTTAATGACAAAGAGCTTATGTAACAAAAGAACGATATATTCCAATCGGCTATTGTTAGCATAAGAGAAAAAAATTCTAGCCAATCATATTGACCACTTGGTCAAAAGGGGCGTATAATCCTATCATCGTTGATCATAAGCGGTTGGTAAAAGGAGTTTTACAAGGAGCGATAACATTGTACCGTAATTTTGAAAATCTACATGAAGATAAAAAGCAAACAATTTTAAAGGCCTGTATCCAAGAATTTGCCGATAAAGGATATGATAAGGCCTCAACGAACTCAATTATTAAGGAAGCTGCAATTTCTAAAGGAATTCTGTTTCATTACTTTAAGAATAAGCGACGTTTATTTTTGTATATTGTCGATTACTGTATTCAGAAAATGCTTGCTGAGTTTGACAAATACCCCTTAACTGAGACGAGGGATATCTTTCAAAGATTGAGTGAACTGGGAGTGATTAAGCTTAAAATAGCTCATGAATATCCATATATTGTAAAGTTATTCGTGGAAGGACTTATGAATTCTCCTCAGGACATGCGAACGGAAATTGAACAGAAATACGTTCAAGCCTCAAAGGAATCTATGCCGATGTTTTTTAAGGATATTGATTATTCAAGGTTTCGTAGTGGAGTGGAAGCATCTAAGGCAATCGAAATAATCATGCTCTTTTTAGGGGCACTTGGAGAAAAATATCTCAAGGATTATAAAGGTAAGGAACAAGATTTGTTCGAGAATTACGATAAAATCATGGCGGAGTACATGGAGTATTTAGAAATTTTAAAGTATGGGATGTATGATTTAGAATTGAAGAACTAAATTCAATAACTATATTAAATAACTAAATCCAAAAGCTAGGTACCAAAAATACGTAGAGCAAGATAGTATACATTTTCTGGGAGGTGAGACGTAATGGATGTGCTTATGGAAGGAAAAGATCTCCGCAAGCTTTATCGGACTGGCGAAGTAGAAATTGAAGTCTTAAAGGGGATCAACTTTCAAATCTTCTATGGAGAATTCATTGTCGTATTGGGTCAAAGCGGCTCTGGCAAGACCACGTTGCTGAATATTATCGGTGGAATGACCCAGGCGACAACAGGTGAGCTTTATTACAAGGGGCAACCCCTTCATGAGATCGATGACCAAGAACTTACTTTTTATCGACGCAATGAAGTAGGCTTCGTCTTTCAAAACTATAACTTAATGCCAAATCTCACAACTTATGAAAATGTAAGGTTAGCAGTAGAAATCGCTCAAAATCCACTCTCCGTCTCGGATATCTTACGTGAAGTAGGTCTTGATGCTTGGGCGGACCATTTCCCATCCCAGCTCTCAGGAGGCCAGCAGCAAAGGGTTGCTATTGCTCGGGCCATTGTCAAAAACCCGGAGCTATTGCTCTGTGATGAACCGACGGGTGCCTTAGATATTCAAACTGGGATTCAAGTATTAAAAGCATTACAGAAGTTAAACCGTGAATACCATAAGACGGTGATGATCATTACCCATAATGTTGAAATCGCCAAAATGGCGAACCGGGTTTTTTATTTAAAAGATGGGCTGCTCGAGGATGTTAAAGTTAATGAACATCCACTTTGTCCTGAGGATATATCATGGTGATGCTCAGAAGAAAGACATGGAGAGATATCAAAGAGAATAAAGGGGTCTATTTTGCCTGTATTATGGTCATCGCCCTAGGTTTGCTCATTTATACTTCTATGTCGATTGCCGTGGAGAGCATGGATAAGACCTTGCAGGAGTATTATACTGAAACAAACTTTGCGGACGGATTTATCAGCGTAACAGGTTATCCCGAAAACAAAGTGAACTCATTGTCGTTCATACCTGGAATTGATCAAGCAGCCGGCCGAATTACCAAAGAGGTGCGCATTATTGATCAACAGAAAGACTCTAATCGTTATTTAAAAATCCTCACCCTTAATCCTCCGAATACCCCACAAATCAACCAAATTCATCTCACAACGGGGCAGCTACCGAGAGAAAACCAACCCGAAATTCTCGTGGACCCCAAATTTTTGGCCGCTAATCATTTGTCCTTAGGGGATACCATCAATGTGAATCTTGATGGCAATCAAGTGCCTTTGATGATTACTGGAACTGCGCAAAGCCCAGAGTTTATTTACATTATGAGAAATGCCCAAGACCTTTACCCATCCCCAGAAGAATTTGGCATGGCGTACGTTTCCTTTAGCACGCTCAAAGCACTCGTTAAGGAAAAAGGTCAAGTTAATGATCTGGTGATAACCCTCAAGGAGGGTGTTAGTTTTGATTCAGTTAAGGACAGTCTTCAAGCCATGTTAAAACCCTATGGAGTTCGGAGTATTATCCCTCGTAAAGATCAAACGAGCCACACCATTATGACCAGTGAGATTAAACAAATCCGAACCATGTCCAAAACTCTGCCTGTAGTGTTTTTGGGAGTGGCTGCCATAATTTTGTATACTATGTTGCGGCGCCTCATCGAGCTGCAACGAGGGATCATCGGTACCCTGAAGGCCTTTGGCTTTTCGGGTCGAGAGATTGTCTTGCATTATCTGACCTATCCCGTCGTCATAGGCACGACAGGGGGATTATTGGGAGGATTAGCTGGGGTGGCTCTTTCCTTTCCCTTAACAACGATGTACAAGGCATTCTTTGATTTGCCGGGTCTTAAAAGCGAATTCTCTATTAAATACCTCTTTATTAGCCTTGCATTAGCACTCGTCTTTAGCGTTCTAAGTGGGATCAAAGGCAGTCTCGATGTTTTGCGTTTAGAACCAGCCGAAGCCATGAGGCCCCCGGCTCCAGGGACCGCGTCTAAAACCTTGATCGAAAAATTCACCTGGTTTTGGCAAAACCTTTCGTCACAA
This sequence comes from Desulfosporosinus sp., assembly GCA_003512645.1. Lineage (GTDB taxonomy): Bacteria > Bacillota > Desulfitobacteriia > Desulfitobacteriales > Desulfitobacteriaceae > Desulfosporosinus. The sequence goes on along the minus strand of DOPS01000364.1, from coordinate 3,795 downwards.
GCCCAGATGGGTATTCGAGATGTGTTTCGCACCCCTATGAGGAGTCTCTTTAACGTCCTTGGGATTGCGGTAGTCTTTAGCTTGATGACAGTTTCTTGGTCGATGCAGAACATGACTGATATATTGACGACGGTCCAGTTAGAAAAAGTTCAAACCTTTGATGTCAAATTGTCGTTAAGCCAGCCTTCCCCCACAGGAGCTACAAAATTTGCCGTCGCGCATGAACCTGGGGTAACTAAAGTTGAACCCTTATTAGAAGTACCCGCTTCTTTGAGAAACGGTTGGTTAAAGAAAGACGTCGCGCTGATGGGTCTTACTCAAGAAACCACACTTTATAATATTCTCGATAAAAAAGGGCAAAAGGTGGAGGTTCCTGATCATGGGGTTTTGCTATCTGAACATTTAGCTAAATCTCTAAATGTCAAAGCAGGAGACGAAATATATGTCGAAAGTCCCTTGAGGAGAGAAACTATTGGGCAGAAGGGTGAGATGCTGTTAGTCAAGGGAGTAGTTCCTCAGTATGTAGGGCTTAATGCTTTTATGAAGGATACAGAATTGCATCGCTTCTTAAGGCAAGGAGAAATCAGTACCTCAATGCTGATTGAGATGGACCCTTCTGAAGTTGGAACCATGAAGAGTAAGTACCGAAATGCCAGTAATGTCGCTTCGATCGAATCTCTCAAGGATACGGGGGAAAAGATTAGTAAAATGATGGAATCCTTCGGTTTTACGGTTTGGATAATCGCCATTCTCGGTGGAATTTGCGGATTTGCCCTTATCTATAATGCTAGTATTATTTCACTTTCTGAACGGAAACGAGAATTGGCATCCCTCCGAGTATTAGGAATGACACCCAGAGAAGTATTACGGGTGATTACCTCAGAACAATGGACCTTATATATTTTTGGAATCCTGCTTGGAATTCCCTTGGCCTATGGATTAAGTATTAGTATGGCGGGGTCTATGAGCAATGATATGTACTCTCTACCGGCAGACCTTCCGCCAATGGCTTTACTGGGAGCGGCTGCAGGAACCGCTTTTTCTGTTCTGGTGGCACAAAGCAGGGCTTACTACAAAATAAAGTCACTTCCCTATGTTGAGATTCTTGCAACACGAGATTAAGAGTGACAATGGAAAAGTCTATGAGAGGGTGATGAAAGTGGCCATAGAAAAAACAAAATTTAAGCTAACCCCAAAAACGTTTAAACTGCCTAAGCTCAAACAACGCAAGTTCGTTCTTATGGGAGGGCTGGCACTCCTGATTCTGATTGCTGTTACGATCTCAAATGCCATGCCCCTACCTGTGAACGTTCTTACTCTGCAGCCCAAAGACTTTAGCAAAGGTTTTACAGAGGAAGGGGAAGTAATGGCTGCTCAAGAGTGGCCGATCTTCAACTCTGTTGAAGGGAAACTGCAATCCCTCAAGGTTCAAAATGGAGATAGCGTTAAAAAGGGAGACGTACTCTTAGAAATGAGTACTAGCGACTTAAACTACCAGTTGGAAGGACTAAAAGCACAATTACAAAGTCTGGAAGGACAACGCCTACAGAATTATCAAAGTCCCAAAACGGCGCAAATCGCCCAGCAAACCTTACTCATACAACTAGCGGAAAAGGATGCTCAGACAGAAGAACTAAACTTGACTCGAATGAAGGCCCTCTATGATAGTGGCTCCATTGCTCGAGTACAATATGAAGAAGCTGAGAGAAGCTTCGAGAAAGCGAAAAACCTTTTAGAACAGCAGAAATTAGGCTTACAATTAATCTATGAGCAACATCAGACTTCTCAGGGGACTGAACTATATTATAGTAATCAAAAGAAAGCTCTTCAAGCGCAAATTGACCCATTGGAAGATAAGATTAGCAAAGCCGTAGTGGTTGCCCAGCAAGACGGAATCATCAAAGACCTCACTCTTAAAGAAGGCAACCTAATCCCTCAAGGCGAGCAGATCATGACCGTGTTCACAAACGAGGGTTATAAATTAGAGAGTTTTGTCCTAGCTAGTGATGCCCTTGATATCAAAGTTGGGAGCCCGGTCCAAGTGACCCAAGCGACCAGCACAGTTCATAAATCCTTTGAGGGTACGGTTAGTGCCGTAGATATCTCAGCCGTGGAGAGAATTTCTCCCCTTGGACTTAAGGAGAACCGCGTAAAAATCACGATTCAACTCGCTAAACCCTCTCCCAACGTCGTTCTGGGCAGTAATGTGGATGTTAAATTTACCACTGTGGAAATTCCTGCTCAACTAATGATCCCGAAAACAGCCCTTTTTCCCTATCAAGAAGGGGATGCTGTCTGGATGATTCGGGAGGGCAAGGCTAAGATCCAGCCTGTGAAGAAAGGTCTGGAAAATGACAGTCAGGTGATGATTGAGCAAGGATTAGTAGAAGGGGATCTTATTTTACAAGACCCTAGCTTAAAGGAACTTAAGGAAGGTAAACGCCTTAAAGAAATGCTGTAAGAATAACTTGTAGCAAACACCAGTGGCAGTAGACTTGTTCGAAGTTCGATGCGCCTAGTTCGAACCAAAAGTAGTTTTTTTGGGTCAAACCACGAACATCGAACCACGAACTACGAACCACGATTATTCCCGTATCTGCAGAGAAGACAGTTATTAGTTAGTTGTCAACTTGGGTGGTACCGCGAAACTAACCCTTCGTCTTAAATATGAGACGAAGGGTTTATTTATTTTTCAAACTCGAACTCCCCCTTGACTTTGAAGGAGAAAGACCTCGATATTTGGAGAAGAATAGCGTAGAATGGAAGTATAAAAAGAGAAAGCAGGACTTTATATGAAGGTTTATCCTAAAGAGTTATGAAAAGCACTAAATTGAATTGGAGAATAGGATTCATCATAGTATTAATTGCTTTTATGCTTTTTGCCCTTGGCATGATGTATTCATTTGGTTCAGGGCGCGTTGTTGACGGCAAGGTGGATTTGTCGAGGGTTGATTTTAAGCAGAATAAATCAGTGCAATTAAATGGTCACTGGGAATTCTATTGGGATCAATTATTGACGCCGGAGGATTTTATTGCTGAGCAACCTCCACAAATGGATTCGCTTATGAAAGTGCCAGGCACTTGGGAT
>DOPS01000364.1:0-688 GCA_003512645.1 Desulfosporosinus sp. | reverse complement strand
AATGGACAGCTTATAGCTGAAGTTGGAAAGGTATCCGACAAACCTTCAGATTTCAAAGAAGGCGAGGAATCGCTCATTTTAAATTTGCCAAAGGATACGCTAGAGCTTGAATTGGTTTTTCAGGTTGGCAATCTCAATTATGCCAGAGGAGGACTTCGCGAAGGTCCAGTCTTTGGATCAAAACAAGTATTAGAGCGGCAAAAGATGATCTTCTTAGCGCAGCAGCTCTTCTTTATGGGCAGTGTTTTTATATTCGGTATTTATTATTTCTTACTCTTTCTCTTGCAAACCAAAAATAAGACTGCCCTGTTCTTTAGCATACTTTGTTTTATCACAGCCTTGCGTTCCTTAATTTGGGGCGAAGTCCCTGTTGTGATCTTCTTTCCTAATATGCCATTCGAGGTCGGGGCATATATTAATTATTTGACAGCTTATAATTTATTGCCGATTATGAACTTATTTGTCCTAAGTATTTATCCTTTGGACTATAAAAAAACGATAGCTGGTTTAGTTTTACTACCTTCCGTATTTTTTAATATATTGTTCCTAACCCCCCCTGAATTTATGTCTACATTCACTAAGTATTTATACGTACTGATTCTGCTGCAAATGATTTACATCATGGGCGTCCTAATAAAAGCCGTGCTCTATAAAAGGGACAATGCGATCTTAATGTTTATTGCTATCT
>DOPS01000072.1:299-13890 GCA_003512645.1 Desulfosporosinus sp. | reverse complement strand
ACTTGTAGAAGTGGGAGTCTTACAATTGGATAAATGGAGGTAGAAATTAAATGCAGAAATTCTGGCGCAGTTTCATGCTGCTTGGTCTTATCCTTACCCTGAGCGGAGTGCTATTAGCTGGTTGTACCGAAAAAGCACCTACTCAACCCACAACTGCCACTATACCCGAAGGAGAACTCGATCCCGCCGTATGGGGAAAAGTATACCCTGATCATTATGCCAGCTATCTTAAGCAAAAGGAACAAACCAAGGGAAATTCTAAATACGGTGGTTCCCTCCCAGAGTCACATCTAAAAGAATCACCGGCCCAAGTTAAACTGTTTGCAGGCTATCCCTTTTCCGAAGATTATAACGAAGAACGAGGGCATATATGGGCTTTGGAAGATGTGACCGGAACGCTACGTATCGGACCAAAAACTATCAGCTCCTGCTGGAACTGTAAAAGCCCTAATGTAAAACCGCTTGTCGATAAAATGGGAGACTCTTTCTGGTCAACTCCCTTTGCTCAGTTAAAAGATCAAATTAAACATCCCATCGCCTGTGCAAACTGTCATGACCCCAAAACAATGGCTCTTGCCATCACTAGTGTTCCCCTGCTCGACGCGTTAAAAACAAGAGGAATCGATCCCGCCAAATTCAGTCGGCAAGAGATGCGTACCATGGTATGTGCTCAATGCCATGTCGAATATTACTTCAAACCAGATAATAAGAAAGTCACCTTCCCCTGGAACTATGGGTTGAAAATGGAGGATGCAGAAAAGTTATATGAGGAAATTAGTTTTAAAGACTGGGATCATAAAGAAAGCCAGGCCCCTATGCTTAAAGCTCAACACCCGGATTATGAACTCTTCTCGACAGGTGTTCATGCTGCTAACGGTGTCGCCTGTGCGGATTGCCATATGCCCTATGTAAAACAAGGGCAAGCCAAAATATCCTCACACCATCTGCAAAGCCCTCTCAATCACATCTCTCAATCCTGTCAGACATGTCATAAACAAAGCGAAGAGTACCTGAAAAATCAAGTCATAGGTACACAAGACGCCGTGTATAATACCAAAGTTCGATTAGAAACGGCACTTTCAGAGGCCATCGATGCCATTGCGACCGCAGCCAAGAACCCTGCAGCCAAAGCAGACATGATGAACCAAGCTCGATCCTTGCATCGCAAGGCCCAATGGCGTTGGGATTTCATCTCTGCCGAAAACAGTATGGGATGGCACAGCCCCAAAGAGGCCTTAAGAATTCTCGGTGAAGGGATAGATTTAGCCCGCCAAGCTCAACTAAAAGCTAATTTAGGAGTAGGGGCAACCGTTGGAGGTACGCCTGGACCAGATGCAGGAAAGACCCCCGGAGCAGGAACCGCTGCTGAAGCTGCTGGCCCTGAAACAACGCCCAAGCAATAAGCCTATAGCATCACAATCGCTCCTTAGGAAGTTTTCACCTGTTTGAGTATAGGAGGTTGTCTTAGACATCCTCCTATACTTGTGCCGTTTAGGCCGCTAATAGTCTTTAAAAAAATTCAAAGAGCAAGCAGTTCCAACTGAGAAGAACTACTTGCTCATAGTTTATATTGCATTATTTGACGTTCTCCTAGATTAGTTTACGCACCACAAAGTTATCTTCAATTAGCAGCCAATTTTGAGGAAAATCATTTCCCAATACCCAATAGTAGAAACCCCGAATCCCGAGCTCCTTGACCAAATCAAATTTAGCTTGCATACTTCGCGCATCCTCAAACCAAACTTCATGTCGCTTTCCCTCTTCATCCGTATATCTAAACCACGGGGCTTGAGAGACTTTGTCATAGTTAATGCTTACACCGTAGCGGATAGCGAGCTCCAAAGCTGTTTGAGGACTAATCGACCTAGCAAATTTGCCGCCGACTACATAAGGAAGGGTCCAGTCATAGCCATATAGGGGCATCCCCATCATAATCTTTGCTTTCGGTACGACAGTTATCGCGTACTCCATAACGCCTCTCATCTGGGGTAGAGGGGATACTGCCATTGGACTCCCTCCGGACCAGCCCCATTCGTAAGTCATAAAAAAGATAAAATCGACAACTTGCCCAATCGCTTGATAATCATGCCCCTCATATAGTACTCCACGTTGATCTGCCCGATTCTTTGGTGCTAACGCAGCGGAAATATAATACCCACGCGCTTTCAATAATTGCCGCGCTTTCTGTAAAAAGCGAACATATCGCTCTCGGTTCTCTGCTCCTAAATACTCGAAGTCAAAGTCAAGGCCCCGGTATCCTTTCTCTGCCATAATCTGAAGAACTTGGTTTAACACACGATCCTGCAAAGCTTCATTTGTAAAGATCGCAGTAGCGATTTCTGTACTGAACTGTCCTTCCTCAAAGTTGGTTAAAACCAAGAGAGGTAAAACTCTGTCCTTGAAAGCAGCATTCAACGACGGCTGATCTTCAACCGGAGTAAGATTTCCGTCCCGATTGACTGCATAGGTAAAAATAGCCAGGTAAGTAAGGTGCTCTCCCACTTTGTCAACAGCCCCAGCCGAACGGGCTCTGGTCATTCTGGGATCAATGTAAGCATTTGTTTCTACGGTTGGCCTTGGTTTCTGAGGTAGATACAAGCGTAGACCAACCGGAACATTATTAGGGTTTTGGATCTGGTTAATTCGGACTAGTTCTTGGACAGTTATATTATAGCGACGACTGATCATCCAAAGACTTTCTCCAGGTTGAACCCAGTGGTACTGCCCGTTAATTGGTATTACAAGTGTTTGACCCACGACTAATCGATTCCGATCTGGAACTTGATTGGCCTCAGCAATCTCCTGAAAAGTGATACCATAAGCTTGGGCAATTTTCGTAAGAGTTTCTCCTGACCTTACCACGTGAATCTGCATATATATCCTCCTCTAAGCACGCGCAAATCTCTTTTGTTAATTTATGTTCAGAAAGTTATTCTCGCGCCTCAGAAAAGAAAAAAGACACAAATGTTTTCCCTTTGATCATGGAACACTTGGTTTTTCGCCATAAACGTTAGATCCTCAGTATAATCGGACATCCACCTTGACATCATAAAGGGTGCTGCCCGCAGCTCTATCCGTTAAGCGTTGAGATGTAAGGGCGTTTACGGTACTTTCTCCGAGCATCGTTTCACTCGAAAACAGACCTTCCGTTACGACAACTCCCGGGGGAACTGTTGTCGTTAACTTAAGAATAAACTCTACCTCTCCTCGCACATTAAAGGCGATCACTCTTTGACCGTCTTGCAAATTCTTGGTTTCAGCATCTTCAGGGTTCATTTGAAGGCAAGGTGCTTCCTTCTTAAGCAGTAAATCAGGTCGCTCATTAAACGAAGAATTCAACGAGTACAAACTAGGCGCACTCATCAGATAAAAGGGAGCATCATCCCCGTAAGGTTCATTATAGCGCGGCAACGGCTCGGGATCCTTTGGATTGTAGAGCTCAATTTTACCCGATGGAGTCAGAAAATTGATTTTGTAATCTTCTGGTAGGGAGAGTTCGACAGGAAGTCCTGCTCGGAGTTTTGTCAGGTCGACACCTTCTAGCCAGGCTGTCGGTGGATCTATAAGTTGATTAATCAGGTCATCTGTTGTTTGCTGAAAGAACTCCTCTGCAAAACCCATAGCCTGGGCAAGTAACTGAAAAACCTCCCAGTTAGACTTGGCTTCGCCGATCGGAGGAATAACCGCCGTCGCTCTCTGAATGCCATAATGCCCATAGGAACGGTACATGTCTGCATGCTCTAAGGAGCTTGTAGACGGCAAGATGATATCAGCATAACGAGCGGTATCTGTCATAAATCGCTCATGAACTACAGTAAAAAGGTCCTCTCGCCTGAGTCCCTGGATAATCATCGTTTGGTCAGGGGCTACTACGGCCGGATTGGAGTGATAGACATACAGGCTCATGATCGGCTGCTTTGATAATTCCGTTAGAGCCAAGCCGAGCTGATTCATATTCACCACTCGGGTTGGCTCTGCTAATAAATCCTCACGCGTAACTCGATCCGCATGAAAAGCCTTACCTGTAGAAATACTGGCGAGCAACCCGCCTCCAGGTTTGCCCCAAGCCCCGACCAGCGCGGGAAGACAGGTAATAGTGCGTACTGTCATCGCTCCGTTACCATAGCGGCAAAGCCCCGATCCTAAAGCAATAAAAGGTGCGCGGGCTCTGGCGTAATGCTGCGCCATTTTTTCGAGCAAACTAATTTCAATTCCCGTGATTTGACTTACTTTATCCGGTGGGTAATCGGGCAAAACTCCCCTTCTGAGTTGTTCAAAACCCTGAACCTGACTATCTAGAAACGGTTGGTCAATCCAGCCTTCACGAACTAAGATATACATGATGCCGAGAGCCAAAGCGCCATCACTCCCCGGTCGTACTAGTACGACCTGATCCACCATCTGCGCTGTAGGATTTTCATAGGTATCAATCAACCAAACAGAGGCGCCCCGTTTTTTCGCCTCACGAACATTATTCAGGAGATGAATGTTCGTCGCTAAGGCATTGGTACCCCATAAGAGTATAAAATCGCTTTTTTCCACTTCATCCGGGTGGGGTGCATGGGTATCCCCCATGACTGAAGCCCAACCATGACTCTTAGAGGCGGCACAAATCGTGCGTTCCAATCTTGAAGCGCCCAAGCGGTGGAAAAACCCCTCCCCACAATTGCGTTGGACTGTACCCATAGTCCCCGCATAAGAATATGGCAAAATAGCTTCCGCGCCATATTTAGCCAGAATCCCCTTCCAACGGTCGGTAATGACTCGGATCCCTTCCTCCCAACTAATGGGCCTATATTGGCCCGCACCTTTTTCCCCAATGCGCAGTAGAGGTTGGGTCAGCCTCTGCGGAGAATGAACAGTTCGTTCATAATGCACCATCTTCGGACATAACGTTCCCTTAGTAAAAGGATGTTCTGGATCACCCATTACCTTTACCGCTTGATTGTCCACAACTTCAACTAAAAGTCCGCACATATCTGGACAATCGTAAGGACACACCGATCGTTTTAGTTCAGTATTCATGCTAAATTCCCTCTTTCTGTTTTTGATAAGCATAAATTACTAATGAAATCTTGAAAATTCGACGCTTATTTATCATCTGTCGCCTTGCCGTCACCGAAAACTGGTATGGCATCTCCTAAAAAAGTTGGCTTTGGTTTAATAACGTTTGTCCACAGGAAGTCTTTGTTCCTTGCTGCAATTTCTCTAAACTTATACATCTTCATAGCCTGTCCATAATCACGTCGGTCAGAAGCAACTCCGTACGCTTCCAGGCCCAACGCCCTAGCTACATAAACTGCTCTCTTAAGATGATACTCCTGCGTAACGATGATTAGCTTCTGGACTTTAAAAATGTCCCTTGCTCGATAGACACTCTCATACGTGCTAAATCCAGCGTGATCCATGAAAACATCTTGATTGGGTACGCCTTTGTCTTTTAAAAAGCTCTTCATAGAATTAACTTCATCATAATCTTTCCGTCCATGATCTCCGCTCACTATCAGCTTAGGGGCCTTCCCTTGCTCATATAGTTCGTATCCAGCGGTTAAACGATCGTTAAGCATCGTCGACACCGTTCCGTTTGGAAATACATAAGCACCTAAGACGAGAATAGCATCAGCGTTAGGAACTTCGTTTGAGGTAACGATGTATTTTGTTCCAACTGACTCAACGTTCTGATTGACAATTAATCCAGTGGTACAAGCAAGAAGTAATAATAGAACTGAGAAAAATAATGCCTTTTTCAGGCGCTCCTTTAAGGTTAATAACTTACTCATAGCACACCTTCCATATAACTGTTATTTTCGAACCCTTGTCTTAAATATACTACATTTTAGCCATCGAGCAAATCAATTATGGTCCCTTAACACCGATTACAACATCCACTTCTTTCTATTTTGCCGGAACGTATCCGGTTTTCTCGATTAGACTTTGTCCTTCCTCGGACAAGATCCAGTCAAGAAAACGACTGACATTTTCTTTCTTATTCGATTTTAGCGAGACTGCATAAACAGGAACTGTGAAGGGATACGTTTTATTGCGCACCGTTTCAGGGGTCGGTTTAATACCATCAATCGCCAGATACTTAATCTGATTATTTTTAATCATCTCGGTCGAGTAATACATAAATGAATACCCTATGGAGTTCTTAGCATTTTTATAACTAGCAACCTGACTAATGATTTCACCCATCCCCCCGGCATAGGTTTCCTTGGTTTGCTCTAACATCGTAATGCCTTTCATGACTTTATTTTGCATGACCGTTTGACTCCCCGAGTTTTCAGGCCGTTGATAAGGCAGTATCTTATTCCATTGTCCACCGACTTCTTTCCAGCGGGTGATTTTACCCGAGTAGATATCCTGGATCTGTTTTATGGTCAGATTCTCAACCGGATTTTTAGAGTTTGTGAAAAAGACAAACGCTTCACTCCCAATGGGAGTTAAGACAAACTCATCCCCTTTGGCTTTAATCTCTTCAACATGAGCTTTCGACGGCTCTGCAACGAAGATTATATCGGTCTGACCCGCTATTAATCTTTCGTAGGCTGTGCCGGTTTTTGAACACTTCACTAAATCGAGTGGAAACCGCTCACTTGCCACAAAGGCAGGATATATTTCTTTATCATTGTTGTTCTTGTTTGCTATATAGTATTCACCAAGTCCCGTATAGACAGCTTCCACAAACGCCGCGTAAACCGGATAAGCGGCTGTCGCACCGTCCAGACGCGGCATGGAATCAAACTCTGAAAATTGTAAGTTGGCAGGTTTATCAAGCTTAGCGAGCCCGTTGTTATCCTTGAACGGGGCTTTTTCCATCAGATCAAATTCCGTTAGATCACTCCCGACTGTTGACTTCCCATAAAGCAGTTCTGTCATACCATTATCAATAACCTTTGTTGTCGCGACGCCAGAAAAAGCAAGGACAAAAATACAAAGCAGGACCAAGACAGCTTTAAAGTTTCTCGACAGAGAGCTATCTACCGCTGTTTTCGCAGCCCATTCACACAAAACAATCCCAATAAGAAACCCCATATACCCCATAAGCTCTGCCACAGGTATGATGAAATGTAATCCTGATAAAGAGAGACCTATGCCAAAGATCAAAAACATAGGATTCTTGAGAGCATACATTCCCCACCAGCCTGAATTAAAATTCCCGTTTGAGAGTGACAATGCCAAAATTGCAAAGACCAGAGCATAGAGAATAGGCACAAGAGCAATGAGATACCTTTCCTTTGCCGAGTTGGGCTTATGCTTTGACAATTTTACAAAACTATAACCAACAATAATGCCTATAATAAGCGAACCGAAAAAGGCAATCGATAACAAGATCAAATTTTTGGCATCCTTGCCAAGCTCATATAACCTTAGCCCATCTGTAATTGACGAAACAATGATCATCCCTATGGTAAGTAAGAAAGGAATAAGGATCATCTGGGTTGCTAAAGAGGTTCCCAGATACCTTTTATTTGATAACATCGTTCAACACTCCTACTCTCTATCAACTACTATATTTACTACTATATCAACTACCGAATCTACTCAAATCCCGATTTATACTATCACTTATATCTATACAATTCGGCGAATTCTAGCCCAGTCCTCCTACAGTGTCCTAGTATTTACGGATACTTCTATAAAAATAGAAACAAGGCTGGAAGTATCTGCTTCCAGCCTGACCCATTCTTACTGATACACAATTACCAATACAAAAGCTTATACCAATGTCAGATTTAGTTAGTTAGCCCTCTTAATTTTGACCCTTATACTTAATTGTGTCAAATAGTTATTTTGACGTAATTCTACTTATACCCGCAGTAATCTGCGCCAAGTGATGATTTCCATGCCATGCGTAAAGGTCAATTAGCTTCTTAATCGTTAATAGCCCAACATCCGGGTGAATTAACTCCCTCTCAAGACCTGACGACGATAACGACCTCAATAGAACAGCCAATCGTTTATGTAAACCTTCAAGTAGTTTTGTGGATAGTTCAACAGGTAACTGAGAGTCACTTAATTCAGCCCACAGCACTTCATCATAAGGCTTGATGGTGGGTTTATCCTCTGTCATGGCCAGCTTAACTCTAATATAAGCATTCATATGAGCATCCGCTATGTGATGTATTAACTGGCGAATAGTCCAACTGCCTGGTCTATAGGGAGAGTCAAGCTGTTCATCAGTTATTTTTTCGACGGCCCTAAATAACAACTCAGGTAGCGCTTCTATTTGGTCTATCAAAGAATTGATTTGTTTTTCCTGAACCTCTTTTTCAAAATCAAACGTCCCAATTGGATATCGTAAATCATCCACAAACGTTCTCCCCCTTCTCCTTTACTGACATGTCTCTACCTATCAAGATTCGGTGAAATACAACCGATTCCTCCCATTATATAAAAGAAATTCCCCGGCTTTCTTAAGTACATAAAGGACCATTCCCGTCTTATCAATCGTATGTTTCCACACGATCTAACTATTAGTTAGCCAGGGCANNATCCAAAAACCTATAATGACCAGTGGATACAAAACCGCCCAACCGACAAACGGAAAAATCACAGCTGTTGAAAGAAAGGACAGCCAGCTAATGCCTACTCCTAAGGAACTGCCTTTTAGCAGCCGGATTCCTGCTGCACATCCGCCAAGATAGGTAAGAATAAACGTTGCGTTGGGAATCTGAAGCAGAGTTATTAGGGATATCGCCCCGCTGCCGTACAGGAAAAGCACGGCAATAAAGCACAAGGCAAGAAAAGCAATCCCCCCTATTGGTGTACTATATCGTGAAGACAAAATACCCATCCAGCCTGGAGCGTCTCCTTTTCGTGCTAAGGCATACGCCAAGCGAGAAGTTGCACCCGTATAAGCGATAATGGTGGCAGTACAGATGAACATACCTGAGAATCCGGCAACCAAAGCCCCTCCAGGTCCGAGTAGTTTACTTATGATCAAAACAAGCGAGGCATCCGATCCGGCGGTATGGTAACTGTGTGTTCCAACTGTAGCAAATGCTGTGAGAAAATACAGTAACCCAACAATGACAGCGGCAATGGTTACCCCTTTTACCGCTGCTCGCTGCGGATCTAAAAATTCTTCAGATAAATGGGAAACCGCCTCCCAGCCGATAAAACACCAGAATAAAATAGCGGCCGCCTGCCCGACACTCACCCAGCCATTCGGCATAAAAGGCGTAAAATTTGAGGACTCAATATGAGGTACGGAACCTATGATTGCTAGCACCAGCACGGCAACAATTGCCAGCACAACGGAAATTTGAACTTGCCCTACCACTTTCATACCGAAAAGGTTGGTTAATAGACCGACTGCAAGCATTCCTGCCGCTAGAGCCACCCTCGCACTGTCACCCCAGCCCATGGCAACTGTCATATAGCCAGCTCCTGTTAGTGCAGCCACAGGTGCGCCAATCGGTACAGACATGAGAAAAAACCAGCCAACAAGCGTTCCAGCCTTTGTTCCGAAGGCTAATGTGACAAAATGAGAGACACCGCCGGCATTCGGAAACTTTGCCGATAGCAACCCCATGGTCAGTGCCAGAGGTAATACTAATAACGTCATAAGCCCCCACGCCAGAAGGGAAGCCGGACCGGCAATCTCGGCAGCCAGTCCAGGCACGATGAGTACACCCGAGCCGAGTACAGCTCCGATATATAGGGCTATCGCTTGCGGCAGGCCGATAGTACCTTTCAGTCGATTTTGATTTTCCATACCTTTTGCTCCTGTCTCCCTTGTATTTCCTCTAATAGTATCAGATAATGGTGCCATCTGAGAAACGAAAGATTTCGATAATATACATCGCTATAGCCGATGGTAAGGGGAGATTGGGATTGGAATTGCGTCAATTATTTACGTTTATAGCCGTGGTCAAGGTTGGTGGTTTTACCCGCGCCGCCAATTTGCTGGGATACGCCCAATCAAGCGTAACGGCGCAAATCCAGGCGCTTGAAGCAGAACTTGAAACTCCTCTTTTTGACAGGTTAGGCAAAAAGAATATCCTTACCGATGCAGGTCAGCGACTTCTGCCGTACGCCCAGGAAATTACTAAAATGCATAACTTGGCATTAGACGCAATGCGGTCGGATACTGCTATTTCTGGTACGCTGACGATAGGGGCTCCCGAATCCCTAGCAGCCTTTCGCTTGCCAGAGATAATTCGAGAATACAAAAACCGTTATCCAGACGTTAAAATCATATTGAAGCCCGGCGTATGCTGGGAATTGCATGACCTGATCCGTTCGGGAGAGCTGGATCTTGCTTTCCTGCTTCAACCCGAGACAGAAGACCGGGATCTGTACATTGAAACTCTCGTACATGAAAAAATGGCGCTCGTTTCACCACCTGGCCATCCGCTTGTTCCCTATGAATATGTTGAACCTACCCACTTAAAAGACGAAACGATACTTCACACCGAGCCGGGGTGCACCTACCGTACACTCTTTGAACAGCATCTTAACAGCCACGGAATATTTCCTAATCCTGACCTTGAGTTCTGGAGCATTGAGGCAATTAAGAACTGCGTTATGTCTGGACTTGGCCTTTCTTTTCTTCCACTTATCACAGTGCAAAATGAGGTGCGGGAGGGTAAACTGATGCTACTGGCCTGGGATGATCGACAGCAGCGACTCGCTACCCAAATCGCCTATCACAGAAAAAAGTGGATTTCTCCTGCACTTCGTGAATTCTTGCTCATTGTTGGAAAGTATGCTGTTGAGTGGCGACAGAGTTATATCTCTAGGTGATAAGCCTAAAAGTTAAACGTTGCAAAATAATCAGCCGGTGTTTCCGCGCGTCGTATCAATTCTGTTGAACCGTCCTCTTTTGACAAAACTTCAGCAGACCGCAGTTTACCATTGTAGTTATAACCCATCGCAAAGCCATGTGCTCCAGTGTCATGAATTACAATTAAGTCGCCAAGCTCAATTTTAGGCAGCATTCGGTCAATAGCAAATTTATCGTTATTCTCACACAAACCGCCGGTAATATCATATTTGTAGCTGCACGGCTCATTTTCTTTACCCATAACAGTAACATGATGATAGGCACCGTACATTGCAGGACGCATAAGGTTTGCCGCACAGGCGTCGACTCCAACATATTCCTTGTAGATGTGCTTTTCGTGGATTACAGTTGTAACAAGACAGCCATAAGGCCCCAACATAAACCTTCCAAGCTCAGTGTATATCGCAACATCGCCCATTCCCGCTGGAACAAGAACCTCCTCATATGCCTTGCGAACACCCTCACCGATCAAAAAAATATCAGCCCGCTGCTGCTCTGGGTGATATGGGATACCAATGCCTCCCGAAAGATTAATAAAAGCAATGTGTACTCCCGTTTCTCGGTTTAAAACGACCGCTGTTTCAAACAACATTTTAGCAAGTACAGGATAGTAGTTATTGTCGACGGTGTTGCTTGCTAAAAAGGCGTGCAACCCGAAATGCTTTACCCCTTTGTTTTGAAGTTTTCTAAAACCTTCGATTAATTGCTCGAAGGTAAAACCATATTTTGCTTCACCAGGGGTATCCATGATCACGTTATTGTAAGCAAATGTACCGCCTGGATTATATCGGCAACTAATTGTATCCGGAATGTCTGCGACATTCTCTAAAAAATCAATATCTGTAAGATCGTCTAAGTTAATTATGGCGTTGAGTTTGCGTGCCAGCACAAAATCTTCTTTAGGCGTTACGTTTGCCGAAAACATTATTTCATCTCCATTAAATCCCACGGTATCAGCCATCAGAAGTTCAGTTAATGTTGAACAGTCTACATAACAGCCCTCCTCTTTGAGGATTTTTAAGATTGTTAAATTTGGCGTAGCTTTAACTGCAAAATACTCCTTAAAGCCCTTGTTCCATGAAAATGCCTGCTTTAATCTGCGAGCATTTTCTCGTATACCTTTTTCATCATACAGATGGAAAGGTGTTGGGTATTTTTCTACTATTTCCTTTAATTGCTCTAAATTCACAAATGTTTTTTTCATTGTGTTACCTCCGTTTTTACTACATTGTGCACAAAAATAAATACAGCATTGATTAATCTCATTTCATTAGCTCTATTAGTCTTATTTCATTGGTTAACGACTCCTTAAACAAATCAATCAGGTTTTGCTTTTTTGAATAAAGACAAGTTGCACTATCATCATCAATAATATCCCCTGTAAGTACATTTGCAGAGTCGACAATAAGTCTTATCTGATGCTGGGTTTTTTCCACGTGATAAATTGTAGCACCGTTAAGTTCAAAAGGCGGATTCGTAAGGATTACAACTTTAAGACCTCTGGACACTGCTTGATTTAACTGTGGCTTAATTATATCTAAGGTTTGACCTGATAGTGAAATATAAACCCTCTTCTCAGCTTCAATGAGCATTTTGGTTATTTTATTGATAATATTCCGGTTCCCTTTTATAGTAATGTACCCTTCGTTTTCTTCTCGTTGTTTGGGCATATTTCTTATGAGGCTTAATCTTATCTCCTGCAAATTTCTGATTTTATTATCACAAAACTCATCAACTGGCACGGGAGTATAGCGTGCTGCATTACCCTCAATCACATGTGCAGCCCCCTTCTCAACTAAACCCGCAAGGGCGATGTAAGTATTTGAACGTGAAATGCCCGTGAATTTTGCCACTTCATAACCTGTAAGATCACCTTCTGATAATAGGGTAAGATAAATTGTTGCATCCTGTTTTGTGAGATTGAAATTCATCAGTAACTCTATAATTTCCATAACGTTTATACTCCTAATTTTTTCTAACCTATGTAAGGTTAATTTTATGACCCCCAAAAGGAAAGTTTGAGCTTCGTTAAAACACATCTACTTTACAATACACTTTAAACTCATTTTCATTGCCGCTATTATATAGTGTTCCTGTACAGGAACACTATATAATACATTTAATATATTTTCAACTCCATTTAAAAATATCTAACGGTCTTTTTTGAAGTTTAAAGTTATAAAATTGTTAATAATTTTCCATGTGAATTTAAGCATGAAATAAAAAACAAAAAAGGACGCTATGCCGTCCTTTTTTGTACTAAAGTACAGTACTCACTTCCAGCCTTTATCTTCTTAAATCAAACCAGTCTTGTCATCCTTCTAATCCGTTGCTCAACGTCATCTCCAACCTCCCAGGTCGTTGAACAGCCTATTCTTGATATGAGCTGTCCCTGATTATTTCCCACCCTCTTAGTTTAGCCTCTTTGAGAAGCTCTTGGTCCGGATTAACGGCCACCGGATGTCCAACGAGGGATAGCAGGGGTAGATCCTGGATTGAATCAGCATAGGCATAGGCCTCGCTCATATCAAAAACTGCGCCTGCCTTCCTTTGTTCCTGCAGAAATGTTCTCAGCGCCAGTACCTTTGAGGGTCCATTCATAATAGAGGTTATTCGTCCTGTACAAACACCAGCCGACAACTCAATTTCGGTCCCAAGCCAAAACTTCATACCCAGATCTCTGGCGACTGAGCCAACAAACTGTGAAAAGGCACCGGAGAGAAGCAAAATTTGATCATCTGACTCAAGGTGAACCTTGACCCGGCTAAGAGACACGGGACTAAAACTACCTCTTGCCAA
>DOPS01000072.1:0-278 GCA_003512645.1 Desulfosporosinus sp. | reverse complement strand
GAAATATAGAACTTACGGATCTTTTTACGCATCCCTTTGTCTTGGCTTAGGACCCGCAAGAAGATGCGAGGGGTTTCTTCAAGATGGATTGTGCCATCAAAATCAAAAATCACCAGGCGCATCATACATAACCTCCCGAACTGTTTATTCACTGATCATAACTCATTCAAATTCATCATTTTCCTCTACTAGGGCAATTCCCTAAAAATTAAACATAGTCCACCTTTTCATTTCACAGAATCTCGACTTCGATCTCATTAAACTTTCACAATTTGCAC
>DOPS01000073.1:0-19603 GCA_003512645.1 Desulfosporosinus sp. | reverse complement strand
GTCGCTTTACCAGTACAAGCAGGTATCAATATTGGCGCTCCTCGACCCCTAACTGGTTCTGTTGTCACTCTTCGTTCTTCTGGTTCTGTGATAACGCCAGTAATACCAACTCCAGTATCCCCTCCAACTCAGGGGACAACACCTGTGGTTACAACTCCATCCACCACGAATCCTCAAACAACCGCTCCCTCTCAGCGGATCAATATCGGACCATTACCGACAACCAATAATGGAAACGTTATTTCCTTAAAAAATATCTTTAAGCAACCTAATACGGTCCCAGTACCCACTACTCCTACTCCGACTTCGACTCCAGCACCAACCCCAGTTCCGACTCCAGTCCCAACTCCAACTCCAGTCCCAACCCCGACTCCAGTCCCAACCCCAACCCCAACTCCGACCCCAGCACTTCCTGTCATTCCACTTGTAGCCGAGTTAACGGCTGATGAGCAACTCATGGTGGATATGATCAATCAAGAACGACTGGCGGCAGGCTTAAACCCTGTCAAAGCAGACCTTCGCTTAACCGCAGTAGGTCGCGCTAAAGCCAACGATATGAAAGTAAATAACTACTTCAGTCATACCTCTCCAACCTACGGTAGCCCATGGGCCATGATGCAGCAAGTGGGGATCAGCGTGCGTTGGGCAGGAGAAAACATTTCTGGTAATAAGTCCGTAGCTGGTTCCATGGCCGCTTTAATGCAAAGCCCTGGTCATAGAGCAAATATTCTAGATCCTCGCTTCACACATGTCGGCGTCGGGATAGCTTATGGAACCGCATATGGTAACCTTTACGTTCAAGAATTTTTGCAACAATAATAATACGATTAAGGGCCTCCATTGTTCGGGGGTCCTTTTTTATCCCTTCCTCTATAACAATATGGTCGGTATATATCGTCTATAGCGGTTGGGGTATATTAGTTGCCTATATTGCAACAAGATACTGCCGCATCAAAGTTGCTAATCCTTAAAGCAACTGGAACAAATAGCGGATGAGCCAATTCATAGGGGTATTGACCTTCAAACCATTGGTAGGGAAAATGACGTGTAAAGATTGTTGCTAATTTGCACGTCATTTCCTCTTTCATTTGACCTTTAGCTCTACTTCGTTCCGTGTAAGGTAGTAAGATATCGCTGCAATGATCCACCACTCGGCGATTGATTTCCTCTGGTACCCGGTCATCATAACAGCGGTTACCCGCCTCCATATGGTAAACCGGAATCCGCAGCCGCTTATCAACCAACGCCGCCAAGGCGCTGTTGGTATCTCCTAAAATAAGCAGGCGAACAGGTTTTTCTTGGAGCATAACCTGTTCACACTTGCGAGTATCTCACTAATTTGGCCCATTACGGTCGGCATTGGCACGTCCGATCAACGGTTCTGACCAGTATGCACAAGGATATGATCACAAAGTTGATCTAAGAGAGGAATGATCCGGCTTAAGCGAATAATTTCCAGATGAGTACCCAATATAGTTATAATCTTCATGGCAGGATTTCTCTTCTATATTAAACAATTATTAAATGAAGTTCTATATGCAGATTCTTAGTTTAGTTCCCTACATCTACGGTGGCTATGACCGCATTGGTGCTTCCGTTGATGACTGAGACAGTTTTACTGCCATGATTTGTAATATAAATTCGGTTCGATGACGGATTCACATTCACTCCTTCTGGGGACGCACCTACCGAAATGGTTGCTATAACGACATGGGTAAACCCATCAATAACAGAGACATTGTGACCACTCCAGTTCGTGACATAAATCCTGTTCGTTTCAGGATTTACACCCACGCCTACCGGGTTGGTACCCACAGTAATGGTGGTAATGACTGTATTGGAGTTTCCATCAATGACTGAGACATTATTACTGCCAAAGTTTACGACGTAAATTCGGTTCGTTATCGGATTAACACCTACTCCGAAGGGCCCCGAACCAACTATTACGTTTCCTATGAAGGTATTGGCCTTTCCGTCGATAACTGAGATATTGTTGCTGCTAGAATTTAGAACGTAAATTTGGTTAAGGGCGGAAGGAATCACCCTTCCCGGCGCTCCTGCTATTCCTTCCATGCCCGTTGAAAAAAGCTCTGCTGGCAGCATACTATGAACTACGGTCATATTTCCAGCGGCATCTTTCCCCCTAGTTGAGATTTCAACAGCGTCAGTACTGGTGACAAACCGAAACTCAAAAGCGTCAAACTGTGCGTAATAGTTACGATCTGCTGCTTCCCCAGGTGCCAAGGTTAATAAATCCAAAACGTACTCTGTCTTAGTAATCCCATTCCAATAAAACCCATTTATTCGAATGTTAGCAGTTACTGAGTCAGCATTAGAAATTCTTACTGAGAACGTTGAACTTGGTCTTACACCGGAGACTTTAGTATTCTCGATCAATCCGGTAGTTATTTGAGCCACTGGCTATTACCTCCATTCAAATAATCTTGTACAAAAGTTATGACATTATATGAATGGGTACAAGTTCGGTGAAAATCTTTGCTTGTCGCAATCCAAGTTTCCAATGTATCCTACCCGAGGATACATCATCCCTATTTTCATAACGGAATAGCATTAAGCTCTGAAGGTAGCACCCGATGCGCTGGATTTAGATTGTTATTGGCATCTTTACCCCAAACTGAGATCTGTATAGAATTATTGACGGTCATAAACTGGAATTCAAATGCGTCGAAATTGGCATAGTAACTTCTGTACAGTGCTCCCCCCGGTTCTATAGTGATAATCTCACTGACATACTGCACCTTCGTCGTCCCTTCAATATAAAAACCAATGATTTGCACCATATCGTTAATTAGGCCGTCATTAGTGATTCTTAAATCAGCTGTGGACGTCGGCCTCACTCCTGCAATAGCCGTATTTTCCAAGATGCCCGTCGTTACGTATAACATCTTTTAAGGCCTCCTCTCTGCTTTGTACCATTATAAATACAGTCCATCATGAACACTAACCGAAATTAACACTCAGTAAATCCAAAACATCTTGAATTGGATTGTGTACCGTTACAGTATTGGAACCGGCAAACAGCAATCCAACTGCCAAGTTATTGTCATCTAACAGGAGGGAACCGCTGTCTCCTGGCGAGGACATATTGGTGGTAATGATTTGGTGATCAAAACGCAGAACTCGTCCCGGCCCGTACTGCACATTGACCATAGCATCAAGAGCTGTAATCTGACCAAACGTTAA
The DNA here is from genome assembly GCA_003512645.1 of Desulfosporosinus sp. Taxonomy (GTDB): domain Bacteria; phylum Bacillota; class Desulfitobacteriia; order Desulfitobacteriales; family Desulfitobacteriaceae; genus Desulfosporosinus. The sequence continues at coordinate 16,399 of DOPS01000073.1, read as the reverse complement.
GCCAGTAGTTCGTCCCGATTTTTTGACTTCCATATTTAAAACTGGAGTAGTGACTCCTTGTACCAAACCGATATCGAGAATGTCCGGAATGATCATGCTATTTTCCAACGGCTCGCCAATAGCACAATCTACCACATTAATTGCCGGGTAATCGGCTAAATTAACAAATCGTTTCAAGCAGGCAATAATATACTGTCGATCTGCGTAGCCAAGATCGGTGTGGACAAAATCAACGGGCCCAGGTTGATAGATTCGATCATTGATACTGGCCCTTTGGTCGTTGCCATTCGTAGAATTCGCGAGGACATGATTATTTGAAAGGATCATCGGCTGAACGCTGGAATTGTCATAAACCACTGCTCCGAAAGTCCCAGCCGTAATTAAATAATGACCAATGCTCACCCCTGGAGGCGCAGGTCTTACCTTTTCAGTACGACTTTGGAGCGGTTCTAACATTTCCACTTTCAATGCTTTTAGTTCTCCCACTTCAATAACATCCGTCACCATACTGTTAACATTCTTGGGTACAAGTTCATGGTCAGCAAGCTGCTCAGGAGGAAGTTTTTTATTTACTAAGACAATAATAGATTCCTGATCAGTTTTTACACCCTTAACTTCTTTAAAACCATATCCTACCCCAATTACCTGAGGGAGGGTTAATAGATTCCTTTTGCTTTGATCATCTAGCCTATCCATCATAATTCCCCCATCATTCCTCTCTCCCAACGCTTGGGTTTAATTTAAACACTCAGGAAATAGCCGTTTGGCTCTCTCTTTTACAATCAGAGAACATGCTTCGTTGGGATTTTGACTCATATTTTCACCGTGCCAACGATAAGCCAACAGAGGTTCCTCTAAAAATCCGCAAGAATAATGCCGAAGAAAGCGAAACCACAAATCATAGTCATGGGCTTGGGGCAGATTTACGTCGAAATATCCTATTATCTTTAATGCAGAACTTCTCATCATCACGGAAGACCCGTTAATAAAGCAGCCCTCCATGAGCTTCTTCACCATTTCCTTCTTGTTGGGGAAATATGGTGAATTAACCTCATATTGCTTTACGCCGTTGGCATCAATCACCACAAAGCTCGTGTAGCTAAAACCGAGACTCGGATCACGTTCCATCAATCCCACCTGTTTAGACACCTTATCACCAATTAGTACGTCATCTGCACTTAACCAGCAAACGTACTTACCCGTTACAAGAGATAGCCCAAGATTTAACGCGCTGGGTGTTCCCCCATTTCCCTTATAGACATAGTTAATTTTTGAACGATATGGCTTCACGAGTTCGGCTGTTCCATCGGTGGAACCATCATCAATGACGAAAACCTCCAGATTTGGATAGTTCTGATCGATGACACTGTCAAGCGCATAAGGAAGATACCGGGCGTGATTGTACGTGGGGATAACGACACTGACTGTAGGCATTAGCATTAGGGGCCCCTCCTTACATAATCGATATTCGAACTACGAACCACGACTAGTGGCGGTTAGCCATAGGATATAGGAAACTTACTTCAGATGGAGGCTTATTCCATCTGAAGTAAGTTGAAATTATCCAGGGGCGTAATCGATGTTCGAAATTGGAACTACGAACTACGAACTACGATAAATCATTTTCATCCACTCTACGGTAATGGGCAATCCTTCTTCTAGCAGCACCTTAGGTTCATGACCCAGATCAGCCCTTGCTTTGCCAATATCCGGTCGTTTGCTGACTGTATTGTGTTTGTCTTCGGGAAGATACTTTACTAATTTCGGATCACCCTCCGTATAGTTGAGCACTAATTCACTTAAATCTTTGACGCTGCGATATTCCGTTCCCCCGATGTTATACACCTCACCTGGCTTGAAGTTTTTTGCCACATTGGCTATAGTCGGGATTAAATCATCGACATACATAAAGACACGGTAGTAGCCTTCATAAACCTCATAAGGAATACCCCTTAGCGCTCGATAGATAAAGAGACAAACAACACTACGGTAAGAGTGATAGTACTCCCCCGGACCGTAAGCATTGAATAAGCGCAGTCTTACGATCGGAGATTCATATTTCTTTTCGAAGTTGATCACCTGAACCTCATTAGCCCACTTGGTTAAAGCATAGTCATTATGCTGAATAATTGTCTTTTTTAATGGTAAATCCTCTGTTAACAAGGGTTCTGCTGCTTCTCCGTAAATTTCAGAGGAGCTTGTAAAGATCAGTTTAAATCCTTTTTTTAATTGCCATTCCAAAATATTACGGGTTCCGATTACGTTTGTTTTCCATAATGTGTCATAATAATGTTCTCCATTAATACGGCCAAATTCTGCAGCTAAATGAAAGACATAATCATAGTTTTGCTCAAAAACACGTTCTAACTGACGATACTCAGAGATGTCCGCCCTAATATACTTCTCCCCGAGATGATGTTGCAAATCAACTTCCCATACATCATGTCCTCTATATTGAAGTACTTCTACTAATCGCGAACCTAGGGTTCCTTTACTACCCGTTACTAAAATTTTGGCCATCGTATCTGCTCCTTTTTCCACTCTTTTAAGCCACAAGAATCGTTTGAATTTTTGCTGACAGTTTCTCAGTTGATCTGTGACCCTTTATTTAATGTCTAAGGCCTTTTGTCGATCCAGTACTAACCGATCTACTACTTGATCCTGATCAACCTCATTAATGGAGTTAAAGCCCGCTCCACTTAGCTCAGCCGACGAAAATAAGGGATCTTCAACCCAGACAGTATTTCCGGTTGCCTCTAAAGCTCTGACCAAATCAACCCCTCTACTATGCTTAAGATCCTTCACTCCTGTTTTATAGCTCAAACCTCTGACCAAGACCTCTTTACCACTGCCCACCTGGTTCACGATTCGATCTCGATAGTCCTGATCCGCTTGTTCAGCCCCTTCCAACAAAGTGGAGGGACAAACTGTTCGCAAGAAACTCATGTCCTTAGGCAGACACTCTCCACCAATACCCCAGTCAGTACCTAGCAGCTCGACGTTACTCTTACTATTGACAGCCATTCTTAGATCGTCATAATCCATTCCTTGGGTAACACAATAGCCATAAATCTCCTGAGCAAAGGCTATATCAATGTAGCGCTTGACATTTTCAACCACCTTAGATAACTCCGCTATCCGGACGTCAGAAACTTCCACTAGAAGGGGAACCAATGGAACATAAAATTGACGTCCTTTTTCTAAGCAGGCTTTTGTAAAGGCTCCCATTACCCGCGGGGTATCACAAACAGTTTTGTCGACACCAAACATTACCCTATGGGGAACATGGATCACGAAAATATCAGTTCCTAACTCAAACCCTTTTCCTTCTAAAAATTCACGCACGCGCCTCATAGTTCCTGGGGGCAACGTTGATTCAATGGAGATCAAAGAGCCTGGAAAGATGATCATTTGCTTTAAAGCAGCAAATAGGTTTTGTCCCTGATTACCTGTGGAAGGAGCCATTAACCAAACCTTTATCCCAGTTAATGCCCGATAATCCGAGGTCACCCTATAACCCTTGCTTCGTAATTCGCTGACCCTACTCTCGTTCACATCCACGCCGATGACCTCTCCCGGAAATTTATGACTAAGGTAAGTGAAAAGATTAAAGCCGATATTACCCAAACCCACGACACAAATCTTCATTTTTTGGATCCATCCCTTCCCCTAACTCATCACTATAAGTTATGGAAGTCCACGCCTTGTTGACACAACAGAGGTATGCTTTTCCCAGAAATTATCATGTAATATTAGATTAATATGTAAAATATTGCCACCTCGATGCCGCTCGCAACATACACTGAAAAGACAACAAATTACGGTATCATTTAGGAGGGCTAAACTATGAAACTAGTTATTCCAGTGGTAAGTTTGGAAACTGGGGGGACACGCTTTATTTATCAGTTAGCCAATGAAATGGTGGATAAAGGACACAGCGTGGAAATCGTGCTCCCTGAAAACGCCTCTGTGGCTTGGCCAGTACGGGCAAAAATTACCCGGGTTAAAGAACTTACTCCTGATACAATGCCGCCTGCGGATTTCATACTTCCAAATTTCTATCCGACTGTTTTTCCTGCCTGGGAATCAAAAAAAGGCCGAGTCGTTCGACTTAGCCTGGGGTATGAGCCTTTATGGATTGAAGAAAAAAAAGCTTTGGATTCTTACCTTATAAATGCTCCTATCATTGCCATATCTCAATGGCATCGTCAATTAATTTTACAAGGAACTGGGCGAAATAGCACCGTAATCCCTGGGGGCGTAGACTCCACGGTTTTTTGTCCCTACCCCAAAAAATCTCTATCTACTGGTCGCCTTTCAATTGCTTATATCCTACGTTCCAAGGAACATGGCTATACTTGGAAAGGTGCCGAGGACTTTTGGGAAGCCTGCCAGCGTTTAGCTCAGTTGGTTCCTGCCTTTGACGTTCAGGTTGTCGCTACAGAAGGGGCACATTACCCTGCACCCCTGCCCTATGAGATAGTGAAGGCCCATTCTGACAGTGAGATGGCCCGATTCTATGCCCAGGCAGATATTTTTGTGTCGACTTCCTATTTCGAAGCTTTTTCAATGCCACCATTAGAAGCCATGGCCTGTGGTACAGCGGTCGTAACCACCGATAATGGCGGTAACCGCGATTATACAAAAAACGGAGAGAACTGTTTACTCGTTCCCCCCAGTGATATCCAACAACTGACCCTTGTACTAGCTCATCTATTAACTCAACAAAATGCACGGAATCAACTTGCACAAGTCGGCCGAAACTTCGCCCAGTCTTGGACTTGGCGGCAATCAGCCGATAAACTAGAAGCCTACCTTTTGAAGTTAGCTCGTACCTTATAGACAGCAATCCTTCCAAGCTAAAAGGGCATCGATGGGCTCAGCGTCTTTACCATAGACTTTCAAGAACGCTAAATTTTTTTGATCGTGGAACTTACTGAAAATAAAAATATTGTAACCGTGCTTTTGGAAATCCTCAACCTCCCATCCCGATCGATGCCGTTGTAGGCTTTCTCCCCCTAAACCGTAATGATCAACCTCTAGCTGTTGAAAAAAACCTCTGGGAGTAAAGACAATCACCTTTTTGGCAGCGATCTCTTCTACTTGGCGCAAGACATCCCAGGCAACCCCTTTTTCAAAATGCTCAATGACATCAATCAGCGTCACACTATCTAGGGACTTTGGCAGAAATAGCTCGCTCACGCGCTCTGCCGTAAAATTAATTTTTATAAACTGTTCACCATACTTAGCATGCTCTAAGTATGGTCGATGAGCATCAAGCCCAATTTTTATAGGGCAACTAAGATCTTTGAGAGTCTCACCGACTCCGCAGCCAATATCTAGAACCGTACGGGAATCCGACAGGAGTCCATTAATCGTATCGAGGAAATCTTTATGATTTACGACATTGACTGTCACTGGCTGAACATCCTTCCCATGTTAATTCTTTCTTTATTATGGTATTCAAAATTTTCCCTAAAGTACCATCTGATACACAAATTGCCTACTTGAACGCATAATATGTAGTACCGTAAAGCAAAGGGAGGACAAACCATGAAGATCGTGTTTCCTGTTCTTAGTTTAGAAATGGGCGGGGGGGCCCGTTTTATTTATCACCTAGCTAATGCCCTAGCTGATAAAGGGCATGATATTGAAGTTGTTATGCCCGAAAAAGGAGTTCAAGTCTGGCCATTGCGTACCAAACTAAGACGAGTAAAAGAGTTAACTCCATCCTCCATCCCTTCAGCTGATTTTATACTCCCTAATTTCTATTTAACGGTTAGGCCAGCCTGGGAATCTCAAAAAGGCCGGGTAGTACGCCTTAGTCTTGGGTATGAACCCCTTTGGGTTCCTGATTCGGTAACTGCTAAGCAGACCTATCTGATTGGCGCTCCAATCATGTCTATATCGGAGTGGCACCGCCAACTCATACGCCAAGAAACGGGCCTAGAAAGTACGGTCATTTCTGGTGGAGTAGACACTTCGACGTTTCATCCTTATCCTAAACCATCTGAGCAAACAGGCCGCAAGAATATTTTTTACATCATGCGCGACGCTGTTTCTGGGTATACCTGGAAAGGAGGCGAAGACTTTTTAAAAGTCGTAACCCGTTTAAAAGATCAGGTTAATTTTGACTTAACCGTTTCAATTCCAGAGAACGCCCTGTTTGCAAGCCCTGTGCCTTGTCGGCTTAAAACCTCGACAACAGATCAAGAACTTGCTCAGCTCTATGCAGTGGCAGACCTCTTTGTTTACACCTCTTACTTTGAAGCGTTCGGCCTGCCACCCCTTGAGGCAATGGCTTGCGGTACAGCCGTAGTGACCACTGATTGTGGTGGAGTTCGTGATTACGTTAGAAGCGGTGAAAACTGTTTGTTAGTTCCCCCTAGTGACATCGACCAGCTAAGCACAGCGATCTATCGCCTATTGACACAGGATACCGAACGCCAGCGTCTAGCCGCCGCAGGCCATCGTTTTGCACAAGCTTGGACTTGGCAACGCACCGCAGATCAAGTAGAAGCTTTCTTGATAAGCCTTAGGTAATATTCAAAAAACGGGTTGTGACGAAAACTGGTTTTCCAGTTTCGTCACAACCCGTTTTTGTTCGGGAATCCCATGGAACTAGTGCCTGCTTTTATAAGGTGGAAGACAACCTATTTTTATGATATAATTAAATAGAAAATACTGGAATATTGTGAATCTAATCTCAGCGTAAAATGCAGGGAGGTAAATAGGTTGAGTATCGCTGATAACATAGTAAGTATAGTGAGAGACTATCTTGTACAGGAATTAAAGCCTTATACTATAATTCTTTTTGGTTCTTCGGTGAAGGGTTATTTTCGGGAAGATAGCGATATTGATATTGCTTTTATCAGTGCCCAAGAATTTAAGTCTTATGATCTTTATCTCTTAGCTCAGGCACTCGTTTCAGAGGTAGGCCGGGAAATTGATCTAGTTGATTTAAGGCAAGCATCAACAGTCTTCAAGGCACAAATTCTTGGTTCAGGACAAGTAATTTATTCCAACGACCCAAAAGAACTGGCCGATTTTCAGATACGGACTCTCAAAGAGTATGCCTTACTTAATGAAGAAAGAGCAGAAATCCTCAGGAATATTTCTGTTAGGGGGAGGGTATATGGTGGATGATGTTGTCTTCAACAAAGTCGCGATTATCGAACGTTGTATCCGTCGCATTCAAGAAGAGTACCAGGGGAATTTTTCGAACTTGGAGAATTATACTAAGCAAGATTCAATCATCCTCAATATCCAACGAGCTTGTGAAGCAAGCATTGATCTAGCAATGCATCTAGTGGCTTCGAAGAGCCTAGGTATTCCGCAGTCAAGTCGGGATGCCTTTGATTTTTTACAGCAAGTTGGAATTATCGACGAACAGCTCGCACTAAAACTCAAAGCGATGGTTGGATTCCGCAATATCGCAGTCCACAATTATCAGACTGTTAACTTAGGAATTGTACAAGGAATTATCGAGAAGAACCTAGCGGATCTCTTGAAATTTGGAAAACTGGTTCTTTCTACCCAGTGAAAAGGCAGAAAAACGGGGTCGAGTTACGTGCTCGGCCTTTTTTTTTCATTATTTCCTCAATGATGATTTTTAGGTTGCGCATCACCATACATTATTTTCCATTAAGTACTGAGGTGTTATCGGAGTTGAATTCACCTTTGAGTAATGAATTTTCAACATTTTTATTGGTGTGGATGCTTTCAGTTGGGTATACCCAATGCCATAGAACTTATTTAAAAACAATGCATATGATAAATAAATGATAGGAGTTTGTTAATTACGGAATATGGGCTGTGGGATGAGAATAATATGTTCCAAACTCCATAGCAATTCCCCCCTGATAAGCTGAAAAGAATAACATAACGTATCATGAGGGAAGTCTATTGTTCAGTCGAAAAATATTACCTATATTTGTAATATAACAATAAAGGGTGCGAAAAAGGGTAATTACATCCATCATATCTAAGGTTGAAATTGATTGATTTAGTAAACTTGATTTAATTCATATATTTATTGAGGGGGAACGCTATGAAAAAAATTCTTGTTACCGGTGCTGATGGATTTATTGGAAGCCATCTTGTAGAACAACTTATCAAGAGAGGTGAAAAAGTAAAAGCTTTTGTTTATTATAACTCATTTGGTAACTGGGGATGGCTTGATACGTTCCCCAAAGAGCTGTTAGCTGAAATAGAAATATTTGCAGGGGATATTCGAGATCCCAATGGAGTAAGAACTGCCATGAATGGGGTGGATGAGGTTTTCCATCTTGCTGCCCTTATAGCAATTCCATTTAGCTATCATTCGCCTGATTCCTACGTTGATACTAATATTAAAGGTACGTTGAATGTGCTGCAGGCAGCTAGAGATTTGAAAACTAAAAGAGTCCTGGTAACCTCTACCTCAGAGGTCTATGGCACTGCCCAGTATGTACCCATCGATGAGTTGCACCCCTTTCAAGGGCAATCTCCATATTCGGCTACAAAAATCGGGGCTGACAGATTAGCAGAGAGCTTTTATCGCAGTTTCGAAATGCCCATTACCATAGTACGTCCGTTTAACACCTATGGCCCGCGTCAATCGGCTAGAGCAGTGATTCCGACAGTTATTATTCAGCTTTTATCGGGAATGACGGAAATAAAGCTAGGTTCACTTACACCAACTCGAGATTTTAATTATGTAAAAGATACTGCCCAGGGTTTTATCGACATAGCCAAGTCGGATAAAACCGTAGGTCAGGAGATTAACATAGCGTCCCAGCAGGAGATCTCAATCGGTCAGCTGGCCCAGGAATTAGTTGATCAGATTAATCCTCAGGCTAGGATAAACTGTGACGAGCAAAGAGTTCGTCCAGAAAAAAGCGAGGTGAACAGGTTATTAGGTTCAAATAAACTAATTAGACAACTTACTGCGTGGGAGCCAAAGTACAGTTTAAAAGAGGGTCTTGCAGAGACTATAGCATTTCTTAGGGAGAATTTAAGCAGATATAAAGCAGATATTTATAACCTTTAGCAACTATTAGGAAGTGATCTTATGAATAAATTCATACCGTTATCAGTACCTAACCTAAAAGGTAACGAACTGAAATATGTATCAGATGCGATTGAAAAGGAATGGGTATCGACTGGCGGGGCATACATAGCCCGCTTTGAAACGGAATTAGCTGATTATTTAAACGTGAAATCAGCAGTTGCCTGTCAGAGCGGGACTGCCGGCTTACATTTAGCCTTAATTTTAGCGGGTGTGGAAAAGGATCATGAGGTAATAGTGCCAACTCTGACATTTATAGCTTCAGTAAATCCAGTGAAATATTTACAGGCCTATCCTGTTTTTATGGATTGTGATGATTCTTTATGCATGGATATGGCTAAGTTGAAGCAGTTCTGCCAAGCGGAATGTAATTTTATTGATAATAAATTAATTAACAAGTCTACAGGAAGACATATAAAAGCGATAGTGGTGGTGCATGTTTTTGGCAACATGGCAGATATGTCAGCGGCCATGGATATCGCTAAGGAGTATAACCTTAAAGTAATTGAGGATGCCACTGAGGCATTAGGAACCTACTACCTGGAGGGTAGGTATAAAGGTAAACATGCTGGGACAATTGCCGATATAGGAGTGTATTCTTTTAATGGCAATAAAATAATTACGACCGGCGGCGGGGGAATGATAGTCTCTAGTGATACAGGCATTATGAAAAGAGCCAAATATCTGTCTACACAGGCTAAGGATGATGCCGTTAACTTCATACATAAAGAGGTTGGCTATAATTATAGATTAACCAACCTCCAGGCAGCACTGGGAGTTGCCCAACTGGAGCAGCTTGAGTACTTTATATCTGTAAAGAAAGAAAACTATAGAATATACAAAAGCAGTATAAATGATAAAATAAACGGTTTGAAGATATTGGATTTTCGAGACGATATAAGACCAAACTATTGGTTCTTTTCCCTATATATATTGAATTTAGACAAATATTCTCGTATGAAGATAATTAAAAGTTTAGCTAATGAAAATATTCAAACTCGTCCTATATGGGGGCTTATTCATGAACAAAAACCTTATTTACATGCCCAAGCTTATCTGATCGAGAAGGCGCATGATTATTTTAACCGCATTGTCAATCTTCCTTGTAGTAGCAATCTGTCCGTTGAAAATGTGTATAAGGTTATTAATAAAATTAATGCTATTTCGTAATTTCCTCCCTTTTCCAAGGTACATGTTCGCCACTAAAGTACCACTTCACTGCGTTCCTTGATATTTAAAGACCTGCGCTCGGAACGTTGAGACATAATTTCGATGCACTCCTCTACCTCCGTATCACCAGAATTTTAACTCTCTGAGTAATCCAGAGTTTTATTGCAAGTTATTTACTTTTTTACCATCATTATCCATAATTCCGGCTCCATTTTATTATTGCGTTCATATAATAAAAGGGGTGGGAATATTGAATATAGAGATATTATTTATCACAGAAGATCAAAGTGTTCTGGAAGCCATGAAACAGATAGATGCAACAGCCAATCAAATATTGCTGGTTGCTGAGAACAATATATTGAAAGCAATTATTACTGATGGAGATATTCGAAGGCATTTACTGCGCGGAGGAAAGTTAGAAGATAGAGTAAAAGAAATTGCCAATTATAATCCAAAATTTATATTTGAAAAAGATAAGGATAATGCTCAAGAACTAATGAAGAAATGGTCAATTTTATCTTTGCCGATTGTGAATGAAACGCTCGAAATACAATCCATCGCTTTTCTCAAAGATTACGAGATTGGACGTAAACTTTCTGTTGGTGCACCTGTAGTAATCATGGCGGGTGGATTGGGGACGAGGCTCTATCCGTATACTAAAATATTACCGAAGCCACTCATTCCTATTGGCGAAATACCCATAACTGAGCATATCATTAATCATTTTATGAAGTATGAATGCAACGAGTTTCATTTGATCGTAAACCACAAAAAAAATATGATCAAGGCTTATTTTAGCGAAGTTGAAAAGGATTATAAAATTGAATTTCATAATGAGGAGATAAAGTTGGGTACAGGTGGTGGGCTTAGCCTGCTGAAAGGGAAACTGGAATCTACCTTTTTTATGACTAATTGCGATATTCTCATTAGAGCTAATTATAAGGAAATATATGATTTTCATAAGCAAAACGGAAATATGATTACGATAGTAGCAGCTTATAAGCATCTCACTATTCCTTATGGAATCATTAACATGATAAACAATGGTGAAATAGCTTCTATGATAGAAAAGCCCGAGTATTCATTTCTGACCAATACTGGCTTTTATGTTGTGGAAGCAGACATTGTAAATAAACTTGAGGATGATAAAGCAATCGGGTTCACAGATATAATTGAGCAGCAAAAAAGCCTGGGAGAAAAGGTTGGAGTTTTCCCTGTTAGCGAAGGGTGCTGGCTCGATATGGGGCAACTTGAAGAGTTGGAGAGAATGAGGAAGGAATTGGGAGTGTGAATGCGTGAAAAAAATTGTTCTTGTAGGTGCAGGTGGTCATGCACTCAGTGTCATCAATAGCATCCAATCAAATCAGGAATTCGAAATCGTTGGAATTACTGAATTGGGCTATGTTGTCGATGAGGAAGTATTAGGCTATAAGATTTTAGGAAATGATGCCATATTAAATTCAATATTTGATAGCGGGGTTAAGTATGCTTTTATTACAGTTGGAAGTATTGGCAACACTGCTTTGAGAGAAAAACTATATTTTATGCTTAAGAGTAAAGGTTTTATCTTACCTGCGATCATCGATAATTCTTCAAATATCGGAAGTGATGTATGGCTTGGCGCGGGTATTTATATAGGAAAGAACACGGTAGTAAATGCCAAGAGCACTATAAGAGACATGGCGATCGTAAATACCGGCGCTATTATAGAGCATGGTTGTTGTATTAATGAATTCACACATATTGGGCCAGGTGCTGTTATATGCGGTGACGTTAAAATAGGCGCCAGTACACATGTTGGCGCAAATTCTACGGTTATCCAAGGTGTAACTATTGGCGATGACAGCATCATAGGAGCTGGAAGTATTGTTGTCTATGATGTGCCAAGTAAGGTTATTGCTTATGGTAACCCGTGTAAAGTAGTGAGAAATAAATGAGTAACATTTTTATAATAGCCGAGGCTGGAGTAAACCACAACGGCGATGTAAGCATAGCTAAAGAATTAATTGACGCCGCAAAAAGCGCAGGTGCAAATGCAGTAAAATTTCAAACTTTTAAAGCAGAACATCTTGTCTCAAAAGTTGCGCAAAAAGCAGATTATCAAAAACAAGTTTCTGAGACTGATGAAAGTCAGCTAGAAATGCTTAAGAAGCTAGAGCTATCTTATGACGATTTTAAGGACCTTAAAAAGTATTGTGAAGAAAAGGGAATATTGTTTCTTTCCACAGCCTTTGATTTCGATAGCATAGATTTTTTAGAAAGTCTTGAAATGCCTATCTATAAGGTACCGTCAGGAGAGATAACTAACCTGCCGTACCTGATGAAAATCGCAAGCACCGGCAAGCCAGTGATAATGTCAACGGGGATGAGTGATTTAGATGAGGTGGGTTTGGCATTAGAGGTGCTCCGGGATAATGGTGTAGGAACGATGACTCTGCTGCACTGTAATACTCAGTACCCTACTCCTTTTGAGGACGCCAACCTCAAGGCGATGCTTACTTTAAAGGAACGATTTGGCTTAGCAGTTGGTTATTCAGATCATACATTAGGGATTGAAGCTCCTATTGCAGCTATAGCGTTAGGAGCTACAGTAATTGAAAAGCACTTTACGCTTAATAAAAGTCTGGTGGGTCCGGATCACAAGGCAAGCCTTGATCCGCAGGAGCTCAAAGCCATGGTGACATCTATCAGGAATATTGAAGTCGCTTTAGGAGATGGCATAAAACAACCATCAGTATCCGAAATAATGAATAAAGAAGTAGCTCGGAAAAGCATTGTCGCCAGGCGAAATATCGTTAAAGGTGAAATCTTTACTCAAGATAATTTGACTGTTAAACGTCCCGGTAATGGGATTTCTCCTATGAAATGGTTTGAGGTACTAGGCATGAGCGCAATGCGTGATTTTTGCGAGGATGAGTTGATCGATTTATGAAAAAATCAATTTGTATAGTGACAGGTTCTCGAGCTGAGTATGGTCTTTTAAGCCCTATTATAAAGCAACTTATAGCTACTAATAGTTTTGAATTAAAAATTGTGGCAACGGGTACACACTTGTCTGAAGACTTTGGACTTACTTATCAGGAAATAGAAGCGGATGGTATTTCAGTAAATGCTAAAATTGATGTTTTGCAAAATGATGATTCAAATAAAGCTATGTCCAAGGCTCTTGGGATCGGAGTTATTGGTTTTGCAGAGTACTTTGAAAAGAATCAACCTGATATGGTAGTCGTGTTAGGAGATCGATTTGAAATATTTGCTGCTGCTACAGCTGCTGCAGTTGCCTGTATTCCCATTGCGCATCTTCACGGTGGGGAAACAACAGTGGGGGCGGTAGATGAGTTTTTTCGTCACTCTATTACGAAAATGAGTTATTTGCACTTTACTTCTACTGAGCAATACAGACAGCGTATTATAAATATGGGGGAAGCACCGGACCGGGTTTTCAATGTTGGTGCAACAGGTGTGGAAAACATTTTAAGTATGCCCCTTATGGCCAAAGATGAGCTGGCCCGAATCATAGACTTTGATTTGAATAGTCCATACGCCCTTGTAACCTTTCATCCGGTAACATTGGAAAGAAATACTGCGATAAAGCAAATTGAAGAACTTTTATCTGCTCTTGACGAGACCAGTGGGTTGAATTATATCTTTACAAAAGCTAATGCTGATGCAAATGGTCGGGCAATAAATAACAAAATAGATACCTACTGTAAGAAAAAAGGAAATGCGATTGCCTTTACATCTATGGGTGTTTTGCGTTACCTTTCTGCAATGAAATATTGTGCAATGGTCATCGGCAATTCCTCCAGCGGAATCATTGAAACCCCAAGCTTTAAAAAACCCACGATCAATATCGGAGACAGGCAAAAAGGCAGGATTTGTGCAAAATCAGTCATTACTTGTGAAGCGGAAAAGCGCGCTATAATCAAGAGTATTAATAAGGCAAGGTCACAGCAGTTTTTGCAGGGAATTGCTAATCAGGTAAATCCCTATGGCAATGGGAAAACCTCTGAGAAAATTGTAGCACTAATCAAGGATTTTCTGGATAATGACAAGATAAACCTTAAAAAGAGCTTTTATGATGTGAGGGGATAAGGCAATGTTCTATGATCATCGAATTATCGCCATCATTCCTGCGCGCAGCGGTTCTAAGGGATTACCTGACAAGAATATACGCATTCTTAATGGGAAGCCCTTAATTGCCTATAGTATAATTCAGGCTCAGGAGGCAGGAATATTTGATGAAATATTCCTTTCAACTGATTCACAGGAATATGCTAGTATTGCGATACAATATGGGGCAAATGTACCATTTTTAAGATCGGATGAGCTGGCTTCAGATTCTGCTTCGACATGGGATTGTGTAAGGGAGGCTCTTGAGCAATACCATACAATAGGCAAAGAGTATGATATCTTTGTAGTATTGCAGCCAACATCACCATTACGAACTACTAGAGATATTATTAATGTAATTAAACAAATGGTACTTACTAATGCAGATTCAGTAGTGTCAGTGTGTGAGGCTGACCATTCTCCCTTGTGGTACAATACATTGCCAGAAAATAAATCTCTTAAGGGTTTTGTCCGATCAGAAATCATGGCTAAAACCAGACAGGAGTTGCCTACTTTCTTTAGAATTAATGGGGCAATATATGCTGTAAGTACATCATATTTTTTAAGAACACAGAATATCTATGATGGAAATTCTTTTGCCTACGTAATGCCGAAAGAAAGATCCATTGATATTGATACCCTCTATGATTTTTCTCTGGCAGAGTACCTTCATAACTTAAAAATGTAATAATGTAATTGTTCGGTCGCATCAGTGGTGCAAATC
The DNA here is from genome assembly GCA_003512645.1 of Desulfosporosinus sp. Classification (GTDB taxonomy): domain Bacteria; phylum Bacillota; class Desulfitobacteriia; order Desulfitobacteriales; family Desulfitobacteriaceae; genus Desulfosporosinus. The sequence continues at coordinate 1,343 of DOPS01000073.1, read as the reverse complement.
ACAAGCACGCTATCCTTTCCGTAGAATAATCCTCCGAAACGATGAGCTTAGAAAGTCATGCTATTAAGGCGTTTAACTGAATTCAACAGCTAAATGCCTTAATCAAGTCAGTAATAAATAACTTCATGCCGCAGTTCAATATGAAATAAATCACTATGGCTCAACCTTCTGTTTAATAAAGTTATTTATAATCTTCAATCCCGTGACCCCGCTTTTTTCCGGATGAAATTGACAACCGTAGAGGGAACCAGATTGTACTGATGCGGAAATAAGTTGTCCATTATAATACGTATCTGCTAATCGATTCGCTAAATTTTCGGGTGCCGCAGTAAAGGAATGTACAAAGTAAACTGTCTCGCCGATTTCAATATCCTCAAGAATCGTTCCATTCCAGTTTTCTTTTTCCCTAGGTAACTCTAACGAGTTCCAGCCAATGTGAGGTATTTTTTGTCTAAATCCGTGAACATCTTGATCTGGTATTCTAACAACACGTCCGGGTATCAAACCTAAGCCTTCATGTAGTCCAAATTCTTCACTTTTCTCCATCATCATTTGCATTCCCAAACAGATACCTAGGAAAGGTCTTTCTTTAGAAGCAAAGTCAATAATTGCCTCTACAAGACCACGTTCAGACAATCCCCTCATTCCGTCAGCAAAAGCACCTACGCCTGGCAAAACCAGGTAGTCTGCGTTTTTAATATATTGAGGGTTATCTGAGATCATCACTTGAGCACCACAATATTCAAAAGCTCTTTGTACACTAAGAATATTTCCTATTCCATGGTCTACCAACGTTATCTTGACCATAGTTTCAATCTCCTTACGTTTACATTGCAAGAGACAGCCTTTTCACGAACTTCCTGTACCGTAAATTTTTTATAATGCAGGACATGAGCCATTGCCACGGCATCTGCACAGCCATCGTTAATAACGTTAATCAAATCTTGTATATTACCCATACCACCACTAGCAATGACTGGTATGGAAACAGTATTCGACATAGCCCTGACAAGGTCTACATCAAATCCTTTTGCTGTACCCTCCATATCGACTGAAGTCAAGAGTATTTCACCGGCTCCAAGTTTATAACCTCTTTTAGCCCATTCAATAACATCAATCCCTGTCTTTTCTCTACCATTATCGTAATAAGCTTCCCATTTACCTTCACTAACCTTTTTTGCTTCGATAGATAAGACCATACACTGAGAGCCAAACCTTTTTGAGATCTCGCGGATCAATTCAGGGCGTTTTATTGCGGCTGTATTGATAGCTACTTTATCAGCCCCGGCCCGTAATACATCTCTTACATTTTCTACCGAACGAATACCTCCACCAACTGTGAG
>DOPS01000178.1:0-5840 GCA_003512645.1 Desulfosporosinus sp. | reverse complement strand
CCGGCAGATGCCAAAGAATTTACTATTTTAACGTCTGATGGTATTGTAAGACGACCCACCCTGATTTTAAAGAATGCTGATGGCATCTATGACCGCATAGCAATTTATAAAAATAAGAAGGCTGAGAGTCCAATTGTAGTGTTAGAAGTTGGGAAAATGGTTTCCGGTATTGTGGATAACATTAATAAAGAGGGTGTATTAAAACCTGCATGTCGTACTATGAAAGTCTTAGAACTTTCGACCGATGGAACATCGGTGAAACTGTGGATCAGTAATGCATTGGATATTGCCCAGGATAAATTATGGCATCCAAAAGAATTGTTAAAAGATATCGTAGAAAACGTGGGACCGGTTCAGCCTGTTAGCTTGGTTGGGGGAGAAGATGCTTACCTGGTTGAGAAGGTTTATGAACCAGCCTGGGATGCGTATAGTCAATGGCAAGCAAAGGCTTTAAATCATTTAATTAAAAAACGGGATTTCCAGATAGTATTTACTCATTTGCATAATGTTGACTGTGCAGGTCATATGTTTTGGCATTTAGCTAAAAATCTGGAGCGCTGGAGCCATTGTGACGCTGAAGTAAATCAGAACTTTATCCGGAAGTTTTACATTCAGACAGACAAATATATCGGTGAATTCTTACACCTGTTAGATGAAGGATGGACAGTGTTGCTTTTAGCTGACCATGGTTTACTGGTAGGGGAAGAATTTCCACCACAAATTGGTGAATATGGCGGTATGAATGTACAAGTAATGCAGGAACTAGGTTATACCGTTATGAAAAAAGATGAAAACGGTAAAAATCTCAAAGAAGTAGATTGGGAAAAGACAACAGCTGTTCAGTCTCGAAGTAACTATATTTATATCAACTTAAAGGGTCGTGATGCCCATGGCATTGTTGACCCAGCGGGCAAATATGAACTGGAAAGAAAACTTATTTCTGACCTGTACAATTATAGAGATGCGAAAACAGGACATCGTGTTATCGGGATTGCAATGCGGAATAAAGACGCTGTTGTATTAGGAACAAACGGTCCGCAGTGTGGTGATATCACCTTCACTGTTGATGAGGGATTCAGCCGTCTTCATGGTGATGGGTTATCCACTACTGATGGTGCTTTCGATACTTCTGTTACCCCGATTTTTATAGCAGCAGGTACAGGAATTAAAGAAAACTTTACAACAACTAGGACAATTAGACAAGTTGATATTGCACCGACTATTGCAACATTAGTTGGTGTCAGAATGCCTGCCCAGTGCGAAGGTGGACCAATTTATCAGATTTTAACCGAAGAGTTCTAATATAAAAAAGGCAGGCTAATTCACTTAAACTTAACTTCGTGGACTAGCCTGCTTTTATTCTTTTTTTTTAAAGGAGTGGAAATATGTCTTTAGAACAATTAAATGCAAATAGTTTCGAAAAAATTATCTATGATAATGAGGAATCCTGTCTTGTTATTTTCTCAAGAAAAGCCTGTCACGTTTGTAAAGATGTCGTTCCTGTTTTGGAGGAGCTTCAACCGCAATACCGAGACAGATTTGGATTCTATTACGTGGATGTAGAAAAAGATAAAAACTTGTTCCAAAGATTCTCCTTAAAAGGAGTTCCTCAGATTCTTTTCTTTAAGGAGGGCGAATATCAAGCAAAACTAGCAGGTGCTGTTGACGAAGACAAAGTCATAGATAAGATTGCGGAAGTTCTAGAATCGTAATCACTAAAACATTCTACAGAGAGGGGGTAATTTAGGAAAATGGGAGATGTGACGTACGATTTAATCATTATCGGTGGGGGCCCCGCAGGTCTCACGGCAGCTATTTATGGGGGAAGAGCGAAGCTGAGAACTTTGGTTATCAACAAAGGGACGGTTGGCGGTTTGGTCAATACTACACGAGAAATTGTCAATTATCCGGGCTATGGTCAAATCAGTGGACCCGATCTTATGAAAGACTTTAAAAAGCATGCCGATTTATTTGGTGTTGAATTTTCACGAGATGAAGTTGTGAGTGTTAATTTTTATCATGAAGACAAAATCATCTGCACCAAAAAAAAGAAAGAATACTTGGCCAAGGCGGTTATCATTGCTTGTGGCAGTGAGCCAAGACTATTAAATATTCCTGGCGAAAAGAGGCTTCAGGGCAGTGGGGTTGCGTATTGTGCAACCTGTGATGCCGAGTTTTTTGAAGGCGAAGACGTTGTTGTCGTTGGCAGCGGGGATCAAGCCATTGAAGAAGGCATGTACATTACCAAGTTCGCTCGCAAAGTCACCGTAATTGTACTCCATGATGAAGGCGTTCTCGATTGCAATAAAGTGAGTGCGGAAAGAGCCTTCCAAAATGAAAAGATGGAGTTTGTATGGAACTCCACGCTTAAAGAAGTCCTGGGTGAGGCTAATGTCGAGGGGGTTAAAATCAAGAACTTAAAAACGGGCCGTTCAAGCGAACTTCTTTGCCAGGGTGTTTTTTTCTTTGTTGGGATGATTCCTTCGACCCATTTTCTTAAGGAAAGTGGCATTGGGATGGACAGTAGAGGCTATATTCCCGTTAATGATTTGATGGAAACGGATCTCGAAGGGGTATATGCGGTCGGAGACAATCGGGTTAAATATTTAAGGCAAGTGGTTTCAGCTGCAGGTGATGGGGCAACGGCCGCAGTCGCTGCCGAGCGCTATATTGAGGAACTGAATGGGTTTAGTACGAGTGTACTGAAAAGTGACAAAAAAGTTCTCTTGCTTTTCTTCAATGCCTTAAATAATGAAAGCTTGGAGTTTAGCACTTTATTAGAAGAGGCAAATCAAGAACTATCGGAACTCTACAAAGTGGTGAAAATCGATACGGCTACTAAGAAAAATCTTGCCCAAAAGTATGATGTCAAAATCGTGCCCTCAGTTGTTGTATTGGACAGAGGGCAAGAGATCAAGCGATTGGACTATTCGATGGATAAAGAAAAACTAAAAGCTCAATTAAGATAAGACAAATCATTATTAGTAAATAGTAAAACATTAGAAGAGCATATTACTAAAAGTTCATTTTATGAGTAATAGCTTTATGATAAAGAGTTTTCGATAGTCTAAAATAGCATTTATCAAATTCAAAAGACGGGGCTGTTGCAAAACGAACTGAAGGTTCGTAAGCATCAGCCCCTGTTTTAATAACAGAAAGTTAAGGAAAACGGATGATAGTTTAACTGTTTTTTTGCCAAATGGAGTAGTTCTTTGGATAAGGAGTTACTTGGGATCTGCTCTAGGGAGGAGCGCTTTTCAGCTGTGTTAACCCGTGCGAAGACAGTGTCTTCGTTCTGCACGCGTCTGCGAGTTCCGCCGCTGGCTCGCTGGACGGTTCGCGAGCGCGTCCGAACCTCTGGGCATTTCTGCATGTGAACCTACGGCGCGCTACGGGGACGCGAACCGTCGGCGCTCACCTTAGCGCGGCTCCACAAACGCATCCGCTTAGCAGAAAAGCGCTCCTCTAGGCCAGTTTGATGGGAATGTGGGCAGCGCTTTGGGGGTTTTTGGGCTAGGCTTCGGGGAATTTTGGCTTCAGTTCAGGTCCACTAGGCCATCCGTGGCTATCGGCTAACAAGAAGGCTAATACGTGCGAAGATAGTGTCTTCGGGCGTCCGCTAAGTTTTTATAAAAAAGAAAACTGCGGGTCCCAAGAGACTCGCAGTTAGCGTATAATTTAGTTATGCAAACAACAAAACTACACACTAAGAATTATACCGAATTAGGTGGAAGCTATCAATTAGTTTTACCATTTAATTTCGAAGTGTTAATACCCAAGGATGACTCCGTTCGACTGCTCAGCCACATATTGGAGGGATTAAATTATACGAAATTATACCAGGCATACTCTTCTACCGGAAGAAAACCTGCAGTCGAACCCAGAATTCTTTTTAAGGTATTAACGTACGCTTACATGAACAATATCTACTCCAGCAGAGACATTGAAAAGGCAGGCCTACTACATAAAACCCCAGACCTATGAACAATGGAAAAAGACGAACTTTAAAAAAGATATTAGCAAACGGGAGAATATGTTCTATGATCCCGAAAAAGATGAATATACCTGCCATAATGGAAAACAGCTTAAGGTTACAAGGATAACCCATAAGACATCAAGTACAGGCTATCGTTCAGAAATAACAGTCTACGAATGTGATAATTGCCAAGATTGCCCTGTAAAAACGAAATGTACCAAGGCAAAGGGCAATCGTCAAATGCATGTGCTGTCCAACTGGAACAAAAAAGCTACAGCAGCTCCTTCACCGACGCCACCCGGAGTGATGAAACCCTGACCATCCCTGTCAGCGCCTTCACTCCCACACAAGGCACCATCGATGCTTGGGTTAAAACAAAAGGCAACCCGCAAACGGCCATCCAAGTGATCCTGGATGCTGCGGGAACAGGGAATAATGGGCTAATTCTAGGGATAGCTACAAACGGCAAATTCTACCTGCAAGCCGGTACTGGTAGTGGCGTAATCCAAGCTTACTCCACCACCGTCGTTCTAAAAGATACCTGGTATCATGTCGCCGGAAAGTGGGACAGCACAGGAGTCAGCCTCTATGTCAATGGGGTTAAACAGGGGTTTACCCCAGGAACGATCGCTATCCAACTCAACGTAACGCCGACGATCGGCAGACAATCCACCGTAGCCCAGAGTTGGTTCGACAGCTGGATCGGGGATCTCCGAGTTTCCTCCACCTCACGAACCGATCAGGAAATCCAGGCGTCCTATACCGGAGGGCAGCCCATCGCTCAGGACAATGACACCACCTATAAACTGACGATGGACGGTCATTTCCAGCCCAGCAGCAGCAACTACGGGCAAAACACTCTCAAAGTCAACGTCCCAACTACAGCTCCCTTAGGAGACTACGGAATGCTCAGCAAGAGCATGACCGTTATTCCGAACAGCACCTATACCCTAAGCGGACTCCTGCGCGGCCGAACGATTCAAGCTGGCAGCGGTGCCTTCTTACAAGTGCAGTTCTATAACGCTCAAGATGAGCTAATCGATCAAACCAACGGTCAAACTCTCAGCGGAACCTTTGATTGGCAAAAGAGTTTCATGACCTTCGAGACCCCCAAAGAGGCTGCTAAGGTCAAGGTGGCACTCCTCCTCTCAGGTCACGGAAGCGCTTGGTTTGACGCCCTTCTCTTAGAGCGTGGCTCGACCGCCTCCAGGTATAACATCCTGGAAAACCCCAGTATGGAGATGGGAACCAACTCCGTCGATGCCTGGACCACGGCCACGTTTGGTGGCAGTTTCTACCCAGCCTGGAGCAGTGCTACGGCCAAAGAAGGCTCGAAGTCTCTAAGCCTGTATTCCTCCAGCGGATTTGACGGAGACTGGCGTCAAATCATCACCGTCAAACCCAACACGACCTATACCTTTACCGGCTGGGTCAAAACCCAAGACTTACAACAACTCGATGCCCAGGTCTTTGGTACCTATTACCTGGTGGAATACGATGCTAATAACAACCTGATGCCGATGCACAGAACCCTAGGCAACAACTTAGGAACCAATGACTGGAAAAGAGTCCTCTACACCTTTACCACCTCGCCCTCCACGGTGACGCTCCGTATCGGCGCCTCACTGGGCAATTGGGGTCAAGCCAAAGGGATGGCCTGGTTTGATGGGGTACGCCTCTTTGAAGGAAGGATTACGGATACCTACCTCTATGATGAGGCCCGGAATTTCCCAACCCACCATCTGGATGCTCAAGGCAACCCCTCAGCCGTCACCTACGACTTATTGGGCAATAAAATCACAGAAACCAATGCCTTGGGGGATACCACCAAGCAAAGTAGACGTGAGTCGCCTTACTTCGTTAG
>DOPS01000299.1:0-30361 GCA_003512645.1 Desulfosporosinus sp. | reverse complement strand
AGTGACCCCAGTCAGGATAGAACTGGTCATAGACTCTCCATTTAGGGTTATAACATTAGCTGTCGTAGCGGTATTAGCCGTGATCATCGTAATAAATGCTGTCTAAATTGTAGCGTAGGATAAGTTAGTCTAGTGGATGTGACGGAGTAGCATTGACTTGCTGCGCGGCACGGACCACTTCTGACATGATACGCGCTTGATCTGGAAGCGCCTGGGATTCCCATTGCGTCATAATCTCGCCTCGTGAAGAAACATAGTAGCGCGCTGGCAAACGATTCAAAGCATGGGCCATTATATCGGCCTGACAGCGTTCACAGGAGCATGAAAGTTGATTAATTCGAAGGTAGTCTTGTAGTGCTTGTTGGACCACTATTTCTGTGTGATTTTTAAGCTCATACATGGATGTGCTCATCTCCTTAGTAGCTATTGATAATTCAATGATAAGCGTTTATTGATTAAAGAACAAGTAGGGTTTTACGGATAGTTTGAGGACAGGCCCAATAACTGTCTCATATAGTTAAAAATGAAGGCTTGGATCACCAGATGTTGATGATACAGCCCTCTCTTCAATATCAGTTTTTTTCATATTATATATCCGATGCTTGCCACTTAACTTGACGTACAGCAATGAATCGAAGACAGGTGAGGACAAGCCTATCGTTTGAGTTTATTGGAGACCTCTTGCCAGAAACGGTTTGTCTCATAGCCAAGGCGCCAAATGGCTATCCCTCGCAAGCGGTAACTTTTGACAAACCCAAGGCGAACCTTGGCAGAAAGTTCATTTTCATGCCACACAGTATGCCTTGTTCGTCCTCGCCAATAAAAGAAGTAGGGCCCTACCGCTTGGTCAGACCAAAGAACTCGTGCGTTATTTTGGGCGACTAACTCGGGAATTTCACGCATTGGGACCATACACGTTGGTTCGTTGGACCAATCGTAGCCATAGACTGGAATTCCTAGTAATATCTTTTCATTGGGTATATAGTGGATGGCGTAGTCAAGTGCTTGGGTCATCCAAGGAAGACTTGCGATAGGACCAGGTGTACCGCACGAGTAGTGTTCGTCATAGGTCATTAGAGTAATTGAATCACATAAGCGCCCAATCCCAGCAAAGTCATAGCCAGGAGCCTCCGACTCCGAGCGTTTTGCAGGGATAGCAATCGATAAGAGTAAGCCGCGGTCATGTAAAGTGGTTTTTAGAGATTCAAGAAAGGTGAGGAAAGGAATACGGTATGGAGCTTCTACCCCTTCAAAATCCACATGTACTCCGGCTACATTTGGTGGTAGTAAATTAATCATATGACGTATACAATTTCTTTGAGAGGCAGTTGAAGATAAAACTGAACGCAAGGGAAGGGGATCAAAGATTTTGCCGTCAAAATTATGGAAGAGAATAAAGGGCGCAGTGCCTTGTTCTATAGCTTCTTGAAGCACTAGCTTATTAACCTGACCGATGAACTGACCATCTGGTTGAAGTTGATAGGCAAAGTCAGCGTAAACATCAATGTGGGGGCCCTGTTGTCTTAGCGTTTCAAGGGCGCGAAAATCACCTTCGTAGTCCTCGGAAGAATACCCGAGGATCCATAAGCGTTTGTTGATAAGACGTCGTGCAGTGGGTGTCCAATTAGAATTCAATACAGACCTCCTCCTCATGTCGCAAATACTCTTAGGATAAGATATGAGGAGAATACGAATTAATTTTCTTTTTTTTATGGTAAAATAAGTAAATAGGGGGAGCGGCAATGAATTGGGAATTTATCAAGGATTTACAAAGGATATACGATTTGTTGGATCATTTGGACGCAGCGACCATTGAGCGTGATTACCCTATCACTTGGGAAAAGGCTCATGCGACAAGCTGTGCTCAAATCGGTCGTATGTTGGCGGAAATGCGAAATGTAGACATAGAGCAAGCAGCTTTGGCTTGTGCTTTACATGACATCGGTCGCTGGGAGACTGGAAAACAGTTGGATCATGCCCCAAAAGGAGAGGATCCAATTCGCCGTTTCTTAGCCGAGGGGAAGTATTCGGATGAATCTAGAGAGCAGATTGTGCAAGCGGTCATCAATCATTCTAAAAAGGATCAGATCGGAACTTCGCTCGAGGAACTCGTCAAGGATGCCGATCTCTTAGATTGTCATTGGCATGGAGAACACATCCAAAAACCGTATCATATGGTGAGATTGAAGAAAGCATTAAACAACTTAGGAATTTCGTTGTTTGATGAAGGGTGAGCACCGTGAAAAAGGAAAAAGTACTTCTAATTGCAACGGGTGGTACTATTGCCATGCGTAAGAATAAGGCGGGAAAGGTGGTTCCTGCTGTTGGCGGTCTCGAGCTTGTGGAAAGCCTACCCGATCTTTCCCAAGAGGCTGATTGGGAAATTTGTGATTTTAGCAATGTTGCCAGTTGTAATATTCAACCCCTACACATGAGGTCTTTAGCACATAAGGTCGAACAGCATTTTTTTCTCGATCCTTCACTAAAAGGGATCATCATTACCCATGGGACAGATACACTTGAAGAAACAGCTTATTTCCTGGATGTTGCTATTAAAGACCCACGGCCTGTGATCTTTACCGCTTCGCAAAGGGACGCTTCAGAGAGTGATTCAGATGGTCCTCGTAATTTACATAATGCTATGCGTATCGCCCTAGATCCTCGAGCTCTGCAGCGTGGCATTGTAATTGCTCTGAATGAAGAAATACATGCTGCACGGGATGTGCGCAAACTTCACACAAGTCATGTGGATGCTTTTGATTCAGGAGATATTGGAGCGTTAGGCAGTATTGATACTGGACAGGTTATTTGGCATCGTAAACCGGAACCCTCACTTAAACTTGGAGTTCCGAAGAGTTTAGCCAATGTAGCAATTTGCAAAGCGTTTACGGGTATGTCACCGGAAATTTTGAAGATAGCCCAACAAAACACGGATGCCATGGTGATTGAAGCGTTCGGACGCGGAAACTTACCCCCTCAGTTAATCCCAGAGATAGCTAAACTTGTGACCAACGGCATCCCTGTCGTTATCACATCGCGTTGCTTATTTGGGCGTACAGCCCCGATCTATGGATATCCGGGTGGAGGCGCAGATTTAGAACGAGTAGGAGCTTGGTTTTCAGCAGATCTGTCGACTGAAAAGGTCCGCTTGTTTTTAAGTATTGCCTTAGGTCAGGGGATTGACAAAAAGGAACTAAGACAGATGCTAGCTAATGGGGCTGTCGATATTTCTTGATCAGATAAAATTGATCCACCCAACTAATAATGCTTTATCGACCACACATGAGGGTTTTTTTCTGATAGCGGGTTTCAAGATTCTTCCTGATTCGCTTATATACTTAAAATTTCATAAAAAAATTAGATTGCTTCTAAGCATTTGCTCTGCTATACTGACCCTGTGCTTGTTAAGACTTGGGCCTATCAAAATTGGAATCCATACTTTGACCTTATTTGGTGCAACGGATGATAATTTGTTGAAGGATCCAATCCGTACAAGGAACACCTAATAAGGAGGAGTTAGAATGGCTCAGGACAGAACTCTAACATGTCGCGATTGCAGTCAAGAATTTATTTTCACGGCGGGAGAACAAGATTTCTACATTGAAAAAGGATTCGAAAACGATCCAACTCGGTGCCCAGCGTGTCGTCATGCCCGCAAACAACAATCAGGTGGTGGCCGTAGCGGCGGATTCGGAAGTAATGGTAGTCGACCGCAACGACAAATGTTCCCTGCAGTTTGCGCAAGCTGTGGAGTAGAGACGGAAGTTCCGTTTCAACCTTCAGGTGAAAAACCTGTGTATTGCCGCGATTGCTTCCAATCAATGCGTCGGTACTAAACGATAGTATAAATAGTACAAAAGGTTAGGGATTATCCCTAGCCTTTTTTGTACTTTTCAGAAAGTATAACGTTCTGTTTTCTTTTAAGATGTGCCTAGTTTCGATTGATCCATGGATGGCCTTAGCCGATCCTTGGCACAAGCCTAGTTATTAATACTATGTAGAGAGTATTAATTTCGAGTTGCGAACATAATATTTAACAATTTTCTAGGTTAACAACATTTTTTTGGTGATCCCTCTAGGACCTGGAAAACCCTTAAGTGAAAGGAGGAGAGACTACCGTGAAACGGAATTCTGTGATGGCAGGGTATTATATTTTCTATTTTGCAGCTGTGGGAATTTATATTCCCTTTTTGCCATTATTTTTAAGTCATTCGAACTTAAACAGTCTTGAAATTGGTGTCCTAATGTCAGTAGGGCCCTTCGCCGGTATTTTTGCTCAAGCTGTCTGGGGAACACAGGCAGATCGATATAGAAGACACAAAGAATTTCTGCTCCTAGCATTAACTTTAACAGCACTTGTCTGTTTTTCCCTGTCATATGGCAAGGGATTTATTTCATTTGCGGTGTTATTATCAATTTATGCCTTTACGAACTCACCGATCACACCTTTATCGGATGCCTTAGTGTTGAATACACTTGAGGACCGCAAAGATTATGGAAAAATTCGGCGGTGGGGTTCTTTTGGTTTTGCTCTAACTGCCGCTCTCGGCGGACTAATTTTTACATATCTAGATTTGGCCTGGTTTGGGGTTGTGGAAGGGATGATCCTGATCGGGTGTTTATTCTGGGCTAAATTGTTACCTAACCCTCGAAAGACCATGCAAGCAGGCTCATCCTTACCCGCTATCCCTTTCTCTTTGCTGAGTAATGCCAAAGCTCCAAGTCTGCTGATCTTCTTTATGGTCACATTTCTTTTCATGGCACCGTATAATGCCTATTCCGTTTTTTTCGGCTGGCATCTCCAGGAGTTAGGGGCTAGCCGTTGGTGGATCGGATTTGGGTGGACGATAGCGGCCTTAAGTGAAATGATCGTTTTTAGTATGGGTAGTAGTTGGCTGAGACGGTTTAGTCCTCAGCAACTCATCGCCTTGGCAGGAGTTATTTTCGCTTTTCGTTGGATTGGGTATAGTCAAATTCAGGACTATCGAATCATTATTTTGTTGCAAATTACTCAGTGTCTTAGTTTTGCTCTCTTTTATCTGGCAGGTGTCGAGTATTTAAACACGCTTTTACCAGCCTATGTCCAAGGAAGCGCTCAGTCTGCCTATAATGCTGTAAGCTTTGGAATCAGTGCAATTATCGGGACAGTCGGCGCAGGGTGGCTGATTCAAGTTGGTGAGGTACAACTGATGTACAGAGTATCGGCCTTATTTACTGTGGTAGGTATCATTCTAGTGCTGCGTTTCTTAAATAGAAATGAATGATATAAGTTGTTCTGAACTTTGCAACCTTCGTTTTTGATTGTGGCTTTGGGGGATTGTAAATACTGTAAGCTTATAAATATATGATCTTGTGAGAAGGGATTTAATTCTTAATGACGAAGAGTTCCTAATGAATCTAGCGAAAAAGCGTTTTTACATTCTTTAAGCACAAAAAGAGCGAGGGAGTGGTAGTTCTGGAGTTAAAGGCCTTTTTTCACTCTAAGCGTCCGGTCAGTCGTTCAAGATTTCGCATGTTTTTAGGGAAGGTGTATTTTACTGGGCGACGTTATTTTGAGTGGGCATTTAATCGGTCCATAAGATATGCTACAGTCATCAAGAATACTCCGCTTCCTCAGCTATTTTCCACACATAGTACTCCTTTATACAGAACTTTGCGGAATGTAGATATGTGGCTCCAGCAAAATAAAGTAACCAATCTAAAACTGGCAACCGCGAAAATAAACGGTCTTATACTAAAGCCAGGAGAGACTTTTTCCCTTTGGCGTTTAGTGGGCAAACCGACAAAAGTAAAAGGATTTAAGGAAGGCATGGTTCTCATCAACGGATCGTTTTCTCCAGGGGTGGGAGGCGGTCTGTGTCAACTTTCCAATCTTATCTACTGGATGGCAATCCATACCCCCTTAACCATCACAGAACGATGGAGGCATACACATGACGTATTTCCTGATACCAACCGTACCCAACCCTTTGGAAGTGGGGCTACGGTAGTTTATAATTACATAGACCTGCAAATCAGGAACGATACCGCTCATAACTTTCAACTGTTGCTCTGGATAAGTGACTCGGAATTACACGGAGAATGGAGATGCGAACAACCGAGAACTCAAAAATATGAGGTCTATGAAAGCAAGCATTTAATTTCTCAAGAATGGTGGGGTGGTTACCTACGACATAATGCAATCAGGCGAAGAGTTTTTGACCTTGACGATCAGCAAATTGGGGATGACTTTATCACAGAGAATCATGCCATTATGATGTACGAACCCATGCTGCCAGAATACAAGGAGACTGTTTAGTCTCCACCTCGGGTGAGAGGTACCAATATCTAAGTCTAATGAAATGGATTTTGAGGTATTTTCGTGCCTAGAGCACAGCGAAAGGAATGGAACTTAAAATGAACAAGAGCCAGTTGATCGAACTTTTTAACTATAATGATTGGGCGAATATAAAGTTGTTAAATGCTGTAGGCCAATTAGAAGATGAAGAGTTTATTCGAGAATTATCAAGCAGTTTTACTTCGATAAGAGATACAATGGTACATATTTTAGGAGCGGAAGAATTGTGGTTATCACGTTGGCAAGGAGTACAAGGTCGAACTCTTTTAAATCCAGACGATTTCCCAACTTACGCCTCTATAATCAATCCATGGGATGATTTTAGGAAGCGGTTAAACTACTTCTTAGAGTCCTTAAAGGAAGAAGATATAAAACAAGAATTCAAATTTAGAAATCTTAAGGGCACACCGTACTCTTTGATCTTGTGGAAACAGATGTTACACGTTACGAATCATTCATCATTCCATCGAGGGCAAGTCATCACAATGCTCAGGCAATTGAAGAAGCTACCTCCGTCCTTAGACTTGATTTATTATTATCTAGGGGAAAAGTAAAAACCACTTCACAGATGCTTCAATCAGGAAGCCCTTGTGGCCTCCGGAAAACGAACGACAGGCACTTAGTTTATCAAACTAAGTGCCTGTCACATTAATGTTCGTGTTTAAGGTATGAGAAGGTGTAATAGTTGCCTTTTAAGATCTAAGGCTAGACTTGAGAGCAAGAGCTCATCTGGATCACGTGGGTGGGGGAATGGGATTTTAAACTCGTGGATAATTCGAGCGGGACGTTGACTTAAAACAACGACTTTGTCCGAAAGAAGAATCGCTTCATCAATATCGTGAGTGATCAATAAAACGGTATGCCGAGTCCGATTCCAGATACTTAAAAGCCAGCGTTGCATTTCCTGCCGGGTCAAAGCGTCCAGAGCTCCAAAGGGCTCGTCTAGAAGCAAGGTTTTTTTGCCAAAGAGAATCGTACGTAGTAAAGCACCACGTTGTCGCATGCCACCGGATAACTGGTGTGGGTAATGATCTGCAAATGGTGAAAGACCGAACTGATTTAACCATTCTTTAGCCTCTACTTGTGCTTTTCGTTTATTCTTATGCAGGATCTCGCATCCCAAGAGCACGTTTTCTAGTAGAGTACGCCAGGGTAGGAGTAAATCTTTCTGAGGCATATAACCAACGTTACCTAACGTCCCATGAATCGCTTTACCATCCAATAATATTTCCCCTGCATCAGGAACCTCAATTCCGGCCAAGAGATTGCATATCGTACTCTTGCCACATCCAGAAGGTCCGATTAAGGAAACAAAGGCCCCTGTCTCAACTACTAAGTCTAGAGAGTGTAAGACCTCCATTGATAGGTCCTTCTGAGGGTTAGAGTATGCTTTGGAAAGACCTTTAAGAGATAGTCCCATCTGGACCTCCTTAGGATTTAGGTAAGAAATCGTTCGTGAAGGCCTTGGCGGGATCAATCATCTTCTGCAACAGGTCACGTTCGACAAGCCATTTTGCATAGCCTTCCCAAACGGCTGATTTCTGAATCCCCCACTGAGGTGCATCGGCCTGATATTGAGGGCTGAGCCATGTCTGGCTGCTGCGAATTAAGTCAGGATTTGCTTCGGGTGCATGCTTGATTAATATCTCGGCAGCTTCCTGCGGATTCTGGATTGCGTATTGATAACCGTCACTAACTGCTTGTATAAAATGACGAATCACTGCTGGTTGGGATTGTGTCATTTTCTCGCTAGTAATCAAGACTGGCGTATAAAAATCGAGAGCAGGGTCAACGTCTTTAAGCCAAAGCATATCTAAAGTCTGTTTTCGTAATTCTGCTTCTTTGCCCGTCCAACCATAAAAGATCCAGGTTAAATCAATATCTTTGGTTAAAGAAATAAGTTGATCCGCTTCTCCAATATTAACCATCTTAATCTTAGAGAAATCAGCCTTTTCATTTTCCATGAGTGCTTTGAGAATAGCGTCTTCTGAGGGCAGGCCCCAACCACCGTAAGTCTTCCCTTCGAAGTCTTTGGCATTTTTAATATTCTTAGACGTTGGAGAAGCAAATCCTGAAGTGTTGTGTTGTAAAATTGCAGCTAACGAGAGAATCGGTACATCATTAGCGCGTGCCGTAGTCACTTGTTCCTGATGGCTCACTCCAAAATCTGATTTTCCAGCCGCCACAAGCTGCTCGACATTTCCAGAGCTAGAAGGCTGGATGAATTCAACATCTAAACCCTCCTTTGAGAAATACCCCTTTTCTTGGGCAACAAATAGCCCAGTGTGATTCGTATTGGGAGTCCAGTCCAGCATTAAGGTTACTGAGGTAAGTGGCTCTGTCGCGGAGGTCGCGGGTGATGTAGACTTGACCCCGCACCCTGACAGTATAAGAATAGGAATAATTAATAAAGCAAGCAGCTTTTTCATACTATTATCTCCCTCATGATTATTTTCTTTTATTAATCAACTTTGGTTTTTGCTATGGATCCACGGTAATGCGAGTCGTGCAAGGAGGGTAATGAGGGCGTAATAAAGAAAACTCAAGGCGGTAATTGTAAAAATTGCGGCAAAAACACGGTCTGTCAAAAAAGAGTGTGAAGAGCGCGTCAGATAAACTCCTAATCCCGAGCTGGAACCCAACCATTCTGCTATCACGGCCCCCATGACACTATAGGTAGCGGCGATTTTCAGGCCGGCAAAAAGGGAAGGAAGAGCGTTAGGCCAACGAACAATATAAAACATTTGCCAACGGGAAGCCCCCATACTTCTTAATAGATTTAGGAGGTCAGCATCAGTTAATTCTAGTCCTTCGATTAGACTGATAGTAACCGGGAAAAAACACACGATAATGACAATCATTATTTTAGGCAGAAGTCCATAACCCAGCCAAAGGATCAAAAGAGGTGCAACGGCTATCAGTGGAACCGTCTGTGAAATAATTAGAAACGGATATAGTAGGCGTTTTAGCCAAGGGGATAGGACCATCACGCCTGCTGTGATCAGGCTGAAGACGACGGCAAGTGCAAAGCCAACTGTTGTTTCAACTAAAGTAATCAGAGTATGCATCCAGATTAGTTGGCGAGTCTCCCATAAGGCTTTGGCTATTTGAGCGGGGGTGGGGAGAAGCCAGAGGGGAACTTGCGCAATTGTAACTACCATTTGCCATGTCCCTAGAAAAAAGAGAAAGAACAGTAGGGCGGGAATCCCTTTCCACTTCAGACAACCCATTATTATGTTCGATACTTAGCGATTTTTTCAGCAATCGTTGAGCCACTCGGGACATAATCCATTTTAATGTAGGCCATCACTCTTGAGGCTCCAGCACGAATGCAAGCTTCCTGAGCTTCTTTGATGATAGCCCAAAGCTGGTCTGGTTCGCCTTCCATTGTTGTCTCCATAGGACCAACTTCATAGGGAACCCCACTGGCGGCAATGACTTTGATCGCCTCGTCCACAACTTCGTAAATGCGGGATTCCTCCACTTTAGGGATAACCTGTAAGGCCATAATGATTTTTGCCATCGTTTTTTCCTCCTTCTTATGAACAAGTTTTTCGTGAGAGAGTCTGTTAGTGGTGCCGCATAGCGGCATGGGAGTCTGATTAGTACATAAAAAATACCGCATGTAATGCGGCGTACTTATTCTCAACCCTCCCTACGCTGGCATTACCCAGATCAGGTTAAGGGTCGGGCAGATTGCCCCTCTCAGCCATAAGTTCTAGCTCCCCTGTTACCATATTAATTTATGTCATTCTAACATAATGATTGTTGCGGCGCAATCTATAATTTCCCAATATTACTTGCGCTATTTGCCTTAGCGCCCCACTCGTTGAAGCTTGCAAATCCTGAGATTGGTTATTAAAAGTAGAGAAATTTACGTTGTACTTCAGAGAATATATATTGACAGTAACTAGAAAGAAGAGTATTCTAGAATAAATGAGATATATTCTCAGTTATTATTCGACTTAAGGTGAGAGTGATTATCATTTCCGTGAGGAGGGATGACGATGGAGCGCTTTTTGGGAGACTTAAAAACAGGTGAATGGGCACGTGTGGAGCGCATTGATGGCGGAGGAGCTTTGCGTCGCCGGATGATGGATATGGGTATTGTTCCAGGTGTCGAATTAGAAGTTGTTCGTCAAGCTCCTTTCGGTGGTCCGCTTCAAGTTCGGCTGAAAGGGTATTATTTAGCAATGCGCCGTGCAGAATGTGCTAAAATTGTTGTAAGTAAAAAAGATCCCAAATGTTATGACCCTTTATTAGCAAGTCGATAAATTCAAACGATTTATAATAAAGTTAAAACGTGATGATGCCGCTTGGACATACATATGCTCAGAGGGGGGAGGCGGCTGGACATGAAAATTGCGCTTATTGGAAATCCCAATGTAGGTAAGAGTACTGTATTTAATGCTTTAACGGGCTCGAACCAACAGGTCGGAAATTGGGCTGGTAAGACGGTTGAACGCAAGTCAGGTGTCGTCAAAAGAGCCAGCCAGGAAATAGAGCTGATTGATTTACCAGGAACCTACAGTTTGACCGCATACTCACAAGAAGAGATTATAACGCGTGAATATATTATTCGCGAAAAACCAGATGTTGTTATGGCTATGGTTGATGCTTCAAATATTGAGCGTAACCTCTATTTAGTTCTTCAAATCCTTGAACTAGTGCCTCGTGTGGTGATCGGTTTAAATATGCTGGATTTGGCTCAGTCTGCAGGAATTACGATTGAGTCTTCAAATTTGGCATTAGCCTTAAATGTTCCAGTCGTCGAAATTGTTGCAGCCAAAGGAAAAGGAATTGAGGAGTTCTTAACGGAAGCCATTCGGGTTGGAAAGCTGGAAAACGACCCTCTACCGAATGAGGTCAGTTATCCGAAAGTACTTGAACAAAAGATTCTCGCAATGGAAGCGTTATTGGTAGATACTCTATGGGTCACGAGGTACCCATTGCGCTGGTTAGCTATAAAACGTCTGGAGAGAGATCCGGAAATTGGGCAAACGTGGAAGATAAATTCTGGAAAGTTGCCAATAGGTAAGAGCAGGGATGCTTGCTGTGATCTTGGAGAGGCAGTTAATTACGAACTACAAGAATCGACTCCTCTTCCAGGGGAGTCTTTGCTGCAGGACTATGAGAGAGAGGGCTGGACTAAGGACCATTTTGAAATGGCCATTGCGGATGCTAAGTACCAATATATTTCGGCAATTTTACCGCAGTTTAGGAAGCACGAGAATCCAGCTAAACCTACCTTTACAGATAGACTAGATCGTTGGATTCTTTCTCCATTTTGGGGTTATCCGATTATGTTAGTCGTCTTAACAGTCGTTTTTTGGATGTCCTTTATTGCCAGTGCGCCTATAGGGGGAGCAGTTTCACTTGGCATGGCCTGGGTTGCCGAGGTGATGGTGGGCTGGCTACAATGGGTTCAGGCTCCAGAATTTATGCAAAGTTTAGTAAGAGATGGGATCTTTGCTGGAGTTGGTGCCGTTTTAGCCTTTGTGCCTCAAATCGCCATATTCTTTGCCCTTTTTTCGTTTATGCAGGACAGTGGTTATTTAGCGCGGGCTGCATTTTTAGGAGATCGATTTATGCAGCTCATGGGATTGCATGGAAAATCGTTTTTTTCCTTGATATCTAGTTTCGGGTGCAATGTTCCGGGAATTATGGCTACACGAACGTTGGAGGATCCTAAAGATCGCTTGATCACCATACTTATTAATCCTTTAATTCCTTGTGTGCCACGCTTAGGGGTAATGAGTGCTGTGGTGGCTGCATTTTTTCCAGGTTCTCGAGGTGCTCTGATTATGATAAGCCTTTTGTTGATAAGTATGCTGCTTGTAATGTTTTCTGCGCTCTTTTTAAGACGAGTGGTCAAGCATACGGAGCGATCAGCCTTTGTCATGGAACTGCCGCTCTATCATATTCCCACAGTGCGTAATATCCTAGTGCCAACCTGGCAAAAAACCTACTCCTTTCTAAAAAGAGCATGGACGTTCATTTTAGTGGCTTCGATAGTGGTCTGGATCTTAAGCTCTTATCCCCAAGGGGTCCCCATGAGCGAAACTTGGGCTGGCATAATGGGTGGTTGGTTAGCATTTATCGGACAACCATTAGGGTTCGACTGGCGAATCATGGTGGCGATCGTTTTTGGCTTTACAGCGAAAGAAACGACCTTATCAACCTTAGGTATTTTGTATGGTGTCGCTGCTGATGCATCGCAATCTATTGCTCAGGCCATGACAGGGGCTATGACCCCTTTAGGTGCCTATACATTTCTGGTAGTTTATATGCTTTATATTCCTTGTCTGGCATCCGTCGTAACAACCTATAAAGAATCACGAAACTTAGGTTGGACAAGTTTTGGAGTGGCATACAGCCTTATTCTGAGTTTTGTCATGGGATGGATTGTATTTCACGGAGGTCAAGCACTTGGATTTCGATAATTCTAACTACCCCAAGGGGGCGTATGACTATGCTTACCAGCATTATGGAAATACTGGCACGTAAGGAATCATTATCATTGGCTCAGTTAGCCGGGGAAGTCGGCTATTCCGTAAGAGAAGTCGAAGGTTTCTTAAACCAATTGGAACATATGGGTTATATTCGACGTGAACTCTTGGGGCAAGCCTGTGGTCTCAGCTGTGATTCAGATCAGGCCAGCGATCGCTGTGAAGGGTGCGGGTTTAAACCCAGCAAAACGTTCACGTTCTGGGTGCTTACAGAACGTGGGGAACAGCTTGTAGGTTCTAGGTTGATGTAAGGGTGTAAAAAATAAAAGATTAATGATATAATGCAGAAAAATATGACAATACCTTTTAAAACTTATGCATTAGAAGGGAGACCGTGTACTGCATGTCTAAGCCCCGTGAGGAAAAATATCAGGCTATCCTAGATGCGGCTACGGAGGCTTTTGCAGAGTATGGCTATTTTACCTGCCAAGTTTCCAAAATAGCCAAACTCGCTGGAGTAGCTGATGGTACAATCTATCTATATTTCAAGAATAAGGAAGATATCCTAGTTAGTCTTTTTTCGGATCGGATGGGTCAATTTATTGAAGAGATTCGCCACGCACTTGTGCAGTATAAAACAACACGGGATCGGCTACTGTGCATCATACGAACTCACTTCAGATATATGCAAGAGAATCGTGCCCTTGCTATCGTCACTCAGATAGAAATCCGTCAGTCCGATCCTAAAATTAGGGAGGCAATTTCAGGGCCTCTAAGAGAGTATTTTCAACTCATTGAACAGGTTCTCGCTGAAGGAGTTGAACGGGACGAAATCGCCTTAGCTGATATTAAGATTGGTCGACAAATGTTCTTTGGAACCTTAGATGCTGCAATCAGCGATTGGGTAAATTCCAAGAAACCACGTTCCTTAGAAGGGGTAGAAGAAATCATTTTTGATTTGATGTGCGGTGCATTCAAAATTAACCATAAGAGTAAAATATGACATTGATATAGCCAATAATTCGAAGAGCCTTCCGCTATCTCATATTGAAGTCGGAAAGGCTCTTTGTTTGAGTGTGTTTTTATAGAATTGAAGTGTAGCAAGAAATTTGTTCAAGCAAAAATTCTAGACAAAAGGCTCATGTTCGCGTAGTATTTAAGAAAATGTTTATACTATACTAAAAATAAGAACCATGATAGGGAGATTAACTATGGATTTTGCAGGTAAAGATAAAGCAACCTATGTACAAGAAACTTTCAATTCTATTGCTGGTCATTACGATTTCATGAATAGCCTAATGAGCCTCGGAATGGATAAACGATGGCGGCGTCTTGCAGTTCAAAGGGTTGGCGCAAAGCCAGGGATGCATATGCTGGATGTATGCTGTGGTACAGGTCAACTTTCTATGGAATTGGGAAGTGCGGTTGGAGTAGAAGGAACGGTTACAGGTTTAGATTTTTCACATAAAATGCTGGATGTAGCAAAACGTTCTTTGGAGCAATCCTTCAATAAGGATAGAATTAAATTTATTCAAGGAAATGCGATGGAACTTCCTTTTCCGAGTAATACGTTTGATGGTGCTACGGTAGGTTGGGGATTGAGAAATTTACCGGATTTACGACAGGGTATCAAAGAAATGGTACGTACGGTTAAGCCCGGAGGAAGAATTGTATCTCTAGATATGGCTAAACCAACTTTCCCGGGATTTAAACAAGCCTATTGGTTATACTTTGAAAAACTCATACCCTTAATGGGCAAAATCTGGGCTAGAAAAGCAAGTGCCTATCAATATTTACATGACTCGGCCCGGGAATTCCCGGCTCAGGAAGAATTGGTTCGTATTTTCACAGAGTGTGGCCTTGTAGAAACACGATTCGATAATTTGGCTGGGGGGGTTGTTGCCATTGTTTCTGGCACTAAACCCGATTAGCAAACTTAATACTAATTATTGTCACACAAATAAGGACTTCCAGGCGGATAGAAGATGATGCTTGGGAGTTTTTATAGTTCATAGCAACTATCGACGCTGACCCTGAATGGCCGACTGTCCCCTTAAACGCTGTTTTTATCTTGAGATATTAGAATCATCGTATGATTTTTGTAAAGTTGTCTATACTATCTTTGTTTGTTAAATGAAATAGTATAGGAGGTTCTAGGGCATGAAAGTTCGTGAGGTTATGACTACTTCTGTTGAATGTGCAGCACCTAATACCACAGTTGTGGAGTTAGCAACAATGATGAAAAATAATGATATTGGTTCAATTCCAATTTGTGAGGCTCAAAAAGTCATTGGTATTATTACTGATCGGGACATTGTTTTAAAAGCAGTTGCAGATGGCAAAAATATTGAAAAGCGTACAGCTAAAGAGGTCATGAACTCAAAGGTAATCACTGTGACCGCTGACCAAGATGTGCATGAGGCGGCAAGTTTAATGTCAAAATATCAAATCCGAAGACTACCAGTCGTAGAACAGGGGAAACTTATAGGAATTGTCGCCCTAGGTGACTTAGCTATCGAAAAAATCCATGTCAATGAAGCGGGAGATGCACTAAGTGAAATATCTCAAGGTGCTCATCATTAAATGAGGTGATTAAATGGGGGATTTTCGTGATCGTCTCGACTTAGGGACATGGGGAGCCTTTCGTACGGGATGGTGGGTCCTGCATATTGTAGGGATTTTGGTTGTCGGTTATATTGGCTTTTGGATAGCAGGGATGTATTAAGCTTACCAATTGCTAAAATCAAGGAAAAGCGTTGTGAAAAAAGTTCACAACGCTTTTATATTTGTGATAAACTTGTATAATATGTTTAATAAATAAGGTAAGGACGTGTTGGATTTTGAAGTTGTTAGTTGGGATGCAAGGTCAGGCACAAACCACGGTTTCTTTATTAAATACTGCCAAGGCTATGGGTAGCGGAACTTTAGAGGTATTCGCCACGCCAGCAATGGTAGCGCTTATGGAACAAGCTGCAGTCAATGCCCTAACTTTACCTGATGGGCAATCAAGTGTCGGTATTTCTTTAAACATTATACACTCAGCTGCAACTCCTATAGGTTCTAATGTCTATGCTACTGCTGAATTAGTTGAAATAGACCGTCGTCGGCTCACTTTTTCAGTGGAAGTACGTGATGAAGTTGGACAAATTGGCTCAGGAAAGCATGAACGAGTTGTGATCGATGTAGATTCTTTTCTGACAAAAGCTCGAAACCGAAAATAGGGGATGTGTACGTGGAAGAATTTTTTACGTTATCTGAAATAACTATTCGAGACCAAGTCATTGAAAAATCGCAATTCATTGGCGTTGCAGTTCCCCTACAGACGATGGAGCAAGTTGAAACGTCAATGCGAAAAATTCGCACAGATTACCCCAATGCACGTCATTACGTTTTTGCCTATCGATTGCATAATGGCCTTATCGAGAAGTCTTCGGACGATGGTGAGCCGCAAGGGACGGGAGGACGACCTATTCTAGATGTCCTCCAACATCGAAATGTCTGGAATGTGCTGGTAGTAGTGGTGAGATATTTTGGCGGAATCCTGCTTGGAACAGGGGGACTGTCCAGGGCTTATGGGGGAACTGCTCGGCAAGTTATTAATGAAACTGAATTAAAAAGAATTGTAACCTATCGGAGTTTCTTGTTGAGTGTGCCTTATGAATGGTTTGAAATGCTTAAGTATCAGTTTGTTCAACATAATTGGACCATACTAAGAGAGGAATTTTGTGAAGTCATAAAGCTGCATGTCTATGTCCCCGAACAAGAAGCTGATTTATTCATGAATTGGATAGATAATTATACTCGAAAGCAAGTAAACTATGAGGACTTAGGGGTAGAGTGGAGATAAAGCCTTGTCTTAAGAAATAGAAAATTTATTAAATTATGAAGAGTGGAACTTTAAGAAAGTGAACACAATCACTTTCTTTTTGGATTTCGGCATGTTATAATTTATTAAAGTGAAAAGAAGAACAAACTTTTCTTGGAAAGTGAAAAAAGGGACAAAGTAGTTGCTCATATAAGAATTACTAAATTAAGGGGGTGATTTCATGTTAGCTTTCATTCCAGTCTTAATCATTGGAGGATTTCTTGGCGGGTGTGCTGTAGTAATCACGGCATCGTGTTGTCAACTGATTAGAATAACAGTTAATTCTTCCCAAAATGGAGGAGCTTACCCCAGAGCTATTCAAGCATAGAATTACAACCTTCCCAGAATGCAATACTTTCTAGAAAAACATGATTACACCCCTTCATAAATGAAGGGGTGTAATTTTTAGTTTGCAGGACGGTTGATAGGATAATTACTCAAAAACACTTTGGTTACGGCCCGTAGTTTTGGCTTGATGTAGGGCGTGATCCGCCCTATAAATCACGGATGTTGGAGAATCCGAAGGGTGCCAAAGTGTCACGCCGATACTCACTGTGACAGAAACCTCGCTGCTTGTTTTTGGATAATGTACAGTAGTTTTTTCCACAACTTCTCGAATCTTCTCACTGATTAGTAAAACAATTTTTTCGGTGGCTTCTGGTATAAGAACGACGAACTCTTCTCCACCATACCGGGCAATCAGGTCTTCTTCCCTTAAATTGTGCTGGAGTTCTCTTACAATCGTTTGAAGTACTGTGTCTCCAAATTGATGGCCATATCGGTCATTAAACTGTTTAAAGTTGTCGACATCTATGATAAGTAAGCCAAAGGTGACTGAGCGCTTACGACGTTGGCAGAGTGAAATGTGTTCTCGCAAGCGTTTTTGAAAGTATCGGTGGTTATACACACCTGTAAGTCCATCTGTAATGGATTCACGTTCTACAATGGCATAAAGAAGAGCATTTTCTAAAGCGGAAGTGGCTTGACCTGCTATTGTTTCTAAAAATTTCATTTGTTCGGGAGTGATCTCCGTTTGTCGGAGGGAATGAATATTTATGGTTCCAATTTTGTGTTGGGCATTCTGAAGAGGTAGGCAACAGATCCATTCCCAATCTTGACAACCTGTAGGGGATCGATAATACGTAACCCCGTCCGATAGTACCTTGAAGAGAAATGACAAATCAAGCTGGGGAGGTATTTGTGGAGAGAGAGTTCCTGAGTCGAAAACTCCTATAACCTCAAAGTCTTGTTTTTTTTCATTATATAGACAAACGCTCGCTTGATTAATACTAATCAGAGAAACGATTGCACTGATTATATTAGTAGCAATAACCTTCGGATCAAGAGATGCATTAAGCGCACGCGCAATATCTAAAAGGACGTGTGTTTGTAAACGGATTTCTTCAAGCTGGTTTTCTAAGACGTTTATCCTCTGATACAACTCAGTAATGTCTATAGAGTCGTTTTTAGGATCTGACATAGTATAAGCCTCCCACCCCGTAACTGGCTGTTATAATCTTGTATGGAAGAAAAGGTTTTGAACCTTTATAGTATTCTCCCTAAATTGTATTTATCCTTCGCAATAATTTTTATAGTTGCAAAGAAATTGTTCGAAATACCGACAAATGTAAATTATTATCCTGAAAATCGGAATTGTAAGAAGAAGGAGAAATGAGATTTCTGTCGAATTTTTCTAAGAGGACTGTTCAGGATGAAGGAGGACCTATATTCTGACATATCAAATAACCGTCATTATTGGAAGTATCCCATTTGTAATGTATTTGACTTGGAAAGCCCAACTATTTGGCATTACCAAGAGGAGAGCATTTTTGATGGCCTTCTTTTTGTGTTGTGCGGTCTTAATGTTCCCTTGGGCTCTTCGGATGGGAGGGACAAATTGGTGGATTTTGTCCGTTTTGACCCTTATTTCTACAGGGGTACTATGGCCAAAAATTCGAATTAAAAAGGACAAATCAAAGATCAATGTAGTGTCTCTCGAACTAAACATATCCGAAGAAATCACTGTTATCCAGGAGAGAAAAGTAGAACCTCAAGAAGAGCAGGAGAACATAGTAGAACCTCAAGAAGAGCAGGAGAACATAGTAGAAGCTCAAGAAGAGCAGGAGTCTATAGACGAAACTCAAGAGGCTCTAGTTAGTATTGCTAAGGAGATGACCGATCACATATTAACAGTTGATCAATTCCCTAAGGGAATTGACAACGAGCTGTCCATCGATGAGCTGATTGATCTAGGATTTAAAGCAAAATATACAGACAACTTTGAACAGGCTGCTTCCTATTTTTTCCGAGCGTTATCTCTCGATCCTATGCCTGATATTGCTTTTTATTTAATTCTGGATTGTTATTGGCTTTGGAACAATTTGGGCGAGCGTAAATGCGCGCTAACTCAGCTTGATGGGTATGTTAAAAGGTATATACCGCTATTCAATTCCGAACTAAGTCATCAGTTTGAAGCCTGGATGACGAAAGAAAATATCTACAAAAACTAAATCTTAGGGGGATTGTTCACGATGAAGCCGACTAAAGAAATTATAGGGTTGCGTATTATTAGTATTTCGGACGGAACTCAAGTTGGGGTTGTAAAAGATTTTGTCCTTAATCCGCAGGAGAAAACTTTAGATTTTTTGATTATTGATCAACCTACAGATTATTTTGGAGCGAAGGTCATTCCTTTTGCCGACGTTCTAGGTCTTGGAGCGTTTGCGATTACGATTCCTGATCCCAATGTTATCCAAGATGTCGCCCAAAATATCGAAGCCCAAAATTTGTTAAAGCAAGATACCCGTGTTATAGGAACAAAGGTATTGACTAAAAAGGGTCAACTCATTGGAGAAGTGAAAGAAATACTGATCGATGAGGAAACAGGTCGTATTGCCGCTTGCCTTTTTGAAGCAGAGGGTCAGATGAATGAAATTAGTGCCGAAAAAATTATCACACTAGGCAAGGAATTATTGATTATCGAAGGAGATCAAATGCTTCAAAATCGTCAGATTCCTGATCAAAACACTGAAAACCTGTCTCAAACGTCCTCCAACTCAACAGCACCAACCCCAAGGGCAGATGATATCCAGGACACGGCGGGAGTTGATTCTGCCGGAGAACCAGAAGCTGGTTTTAACTTATTTGAGCAACGACAACTGCAATATTTCATCGGCAAAAAGGTAGAGAAAAACATTGTCCTTGATAATGGTGACATTTTGGCGGCTGGAGAAACGATTACGCCTGAAATGGTAACTCTCATCACTACCCGTAGTACCTTGATGGAAGTAACCTCCCATTTACAAAAAAATTAAGAAAGCTCAATGGGATGAAGCTATATGAAAAAAACTGGATTTCTTCTGATCGCCTTGTTATTGCAATTATGTGTTACCCTCGTTATTGGGACCGTTGTTTCCTATGGTAGTACCAATGATCGGGCTCCATCAGGTTTGATTGTTTGGGGGCTGGACTTTTCTGGTTTAAATAGGGATCAGGTAGCCGCTCAATTAAAAGAAAGAATTCCGAATTCTGTCACCTATGAAGATCAAGTCTTTCCCTTGAAAGCAGAACAAACGCATAAGGTAATCGAACAATGGTTAGATCAGGTTTTTCCACGTTCAACTGGCTCTAAGATTGCAGATCACCTAAGTAACTTAGTACGTTCCAAAAACGACATTTCGACGGATCAGCTCGGAATGGACAGAGATGAGACTATAGATCAGTTGAAGGCTATAAGTGGGATTATTAACCAACCTATGCTTCAGGCAACGATAGCTTATAAGCATGGGCGATTAGAAAAGACACAAGGAAAATCAGGGCATGAAATGGATGTTGAAGCGACCTGGGTGAAGATTTCTCAAGAGCATGAGTACAAGCAGGTTGAAGCTGTTATCAGAGAAATTCCTGCACAGCCCAGTACAGCTGACTTAGCCAAAATTAACGATATTCTAGGGGATTATACAACGTATTTTAATTCTCAGAATGTGCCACGCACCCAAAACGTGCGAATAGCTGCTGAGGCGATCAATGATCACTTAATACCACCGGGCAAAGTATTTTCTTTCAACGGGGTTGTGGGAGAAAGGACTGAGGCTGCTGGTTACTTGCCTGCAGTTGTCTTTGTTGATAATTCCATGATTAAAGAGAATGGTGGAGGCATCTGCCAAGACTCAAGCACTCTTTTCCAAGCCGTCCGCCAGGCTAATTTGGCCATTGAAGAGAAGCACACGCATTCCTTACCGATATCCTACGTGTTAAAAGGACAAGATGCCACCGTTTTCTATGGTCTTCTTGATTTCCGTTTTAGAAATGATACGCAAGGGTATCTATTAATCAGTGCCCGAACGGGGGAGAACTGGTTAAGAATACGACTATTTGGACTGGCAGATGATCGACACCCGACTCTTAAGAACCCAGAGGGATATCCTACAAGTCCTGTGGATTGGCACCTGGATCCAAAATAGAAGACTCCCTGATAGATGGCAAAGTTAAGGTTAGCCGTCTGCAGGGGGTCAATCTATTTGCTGAAGATTTACAGCCCATTTGCTGATTTAGTTGAGAGGTTATATAGACTGATAAATAAGTTTTGCGGCAACTAACAGAGACATAATGATAAAGATTGGTTTAACTAGTTGAGCACCTCGTCGTATTGCTAGTTTGGTTCCCACATAGGAACCTAAGATCATGGAGAGAGCCATGGGGATACCATAAAAAAAGTCGATCTTTCCATGCCAGGCGAAGAGGAGAAGCGAGGCAATATTGCTTGTAAAATTTAAGACTTTAGAATTTGCAGAAGCCACGACAAAGTCAAAGCCATAGAGAGCGATAAACGAGAAGATGAGGAAGGACCCTGTCCCAGGGCCGAAAAATCCGTCATAAAACCCTAACGCAAAGGCAAAAAGACATCCTATCACAATTTTAGGAAAATCGAGTCCTTTGAACTGATTTTCCATTCCTAAATTTTTATGTAACAGGGTGTAAATTCCTACAATTAAGATTAAGACTAAGACTGCTTTGTTTAAAAAAGCTGAGCTTACACTGAGAACTGCCCAAGCGCCCAGAAAAGCACCTATTAAGGTAAATGGAATTTGCCACTTTACAAGTGAAAAGTTCACTTTTCCAGAGCGTGCAAACGTAATGGAACTGTTTAAAGAAGCCATGGAAGCCGCAAATTTATTGGTACCAAGTGCAAGATGTGGGGGAACACCCACCATCAGTAATGCAGGGAGACTAATAAGTCCACCGCCTCCGGCAATTGCGTCGACTGCCGCAGCCACAAAACCTAAGGTACAGATTAGGAAAAGATCAAACCACATTTTTAAAAATACCTCATTCTATTTTATTTGCCTATTGATTATACTCTCAAGGAACGTTTACGTCATCTCATTGAACAAGAAACTGAGAAATAATTTAATAATCTTCTAAGTTTGTATGATACTATGGTAATAGTAATAAAGATGCTTCAAGGGAAGGAGCAAACCTCTAAGTGCGGCAAGTAAGTGTTCATTCGTTAACAATAGGAGATGTATTAGGAAAAACCATCTTCTCCAGTTCTGGCAGAATCCTGTTAGGAAAAGGGGTTAAACTAACTCCGTTATTTATAGCAAAATTAAAAGATATGGGTCTCTCTATTCTGTACATTGAAGATGATCGTTTTGATGACGTTCAGGTTGAAGACGTTATCAGGGAGGAACATCGTCGCGAAGCTATGGAATTTCTAGAGAAAAGTACGAGGTCTATCCAGCTAGGGAAAAATCTTAACGATTCTGGCTTAAAGAATATTATAAGGAAAATTGTCGAAGAGATTTTGTTTAAAAAGGATATTCTAGTCAATTTGATGGACATGCGTAGTTTAGACAATCAACTGTTGGCCCACTCTGTCAATGTATGCGTTCTTTCGACGGTCTTAGGGAAGGCCCTCTTATTTGATCGTGAAAAACTTGAAACGCTTGCTATAGGTGCTATACTCCATGATTTTGGAATGCTACAACTGGATCCTAAGCTGATAACTAAAACCGGGGATCGTACCCCAGATGAAGTGGAACTTCTGAAAACACATACAACCTTGGGATTTGAATATCTTCGCAAACGAAAAGACCTTAATTTAGCAGTTGCTCACATTGCTTTTCAGCATCATGAACATCTGAATGGTACAGGCTATCCTAGGGGTTTAAAAGAGAGCGAAATCCACCCTCTAGCACAGATTGTGGGGATTGCTGATCTTTATGATAAGTTTACATCCGACCATAGTGACGTGGAGCGGATTATGCCCTATGAAGCGTGTGAAATACTAATGGGTCTGGCAGGTACACTCTATCCTTTAGAGATGATCCGTCTATTTCTAAGGAATATTGCAGCCTACCCGACCGGGATAACTGTGCGACTAAACAACGGCGAAATTGGGGTTGTGGTGGATCAGAACTTAAGCATGCCTGCTCGCCCGATTGTCCGTGTTTTTGATGAGTCAGAATTTGGGACAAATACGATGAAAGAATACAATATGGTGGAAAAACGCACCATTTTTATTCAAGAAGTCTTAGGTTAAACAAGGGGAGGGTTCACGAATGGCGCAAATTCGTTCAGCTGAGTCAATCCCGCAATATATTTTTGATGCTTTGCAAGAGAGGTTTCCTGATGCTCGCTGTGAGTTAGTGTATCATACGCCCTTTGAATTACTAATAGCGACGATTCTATCTGCTCAGTGTACCGATGAGAGAGTAAACCTAGTGACTTCCTCCCTGTTTGCCGAAGCGAATACTCCAGAGGGGATCCTCCGTTTAGGCCAAACTCAACTCGAAGATAAAATTCGTTCTCTGGGACTCTTTCATAACAAAGCAAAAAATATTCTTGCAGCTTGCAAGGTGCTGGTTGAGGACTATGAAGGACGGGTACCTGCTGATCTAGAGCTATTAAGAGAACTTCCAGGGGTAGGACGTAAAACGGCCAATGTTGTTGTCAGCAATGCCTTTGGCATACCTGCAATCGCGGTAGATACTCATGTTTTCCGAGTCGCACATCGTATTGGGATTGCTAGTGGTAAGACTCCAGAAAAAGTCGAGCAAGAACTAGGTCGAATTTTCCCCCAAGATAGATGGTCCTTAGTCCATCATCTTCTGATTTTTCAGGGTAGACGGATTTGTAGTGCCCGGAAACCGCTTTGTGAGGAATGTCCGCTGGCTCAAGTTTGTAAGATCTATCAGACAAAAGAGTAGATAATACCATTTAGAATGAAAGGATGATTCTCGTGAAATACGTTCGCTTTACGAATCCTGAAAAAGAGATTGGTTATGGTTTTGTCGAAGGGGAGAAGGTGCACCTGATTAATGGATCATTTCTTGACCCCCAAAGCCAACCAATCGATGCCTGGCTGCCCTTAGATCAAGTTAGCCTACTTGCTCCAGTAGAGCCAAGCAAAGTGGTCTGTGTTGGTCTTAATTATGCGTTACATGCCAACGAATTAAATCATTCGTTGCCCGAAGATCCGGTTATTTTTATCAAGCCACCTACTAGTGTGATTGGTCCAGATGCTGAGATAATCTACCCCAAGATCAGTCAACGCGTGGACTATGAAGCTGAATTAGCTGTCATAATCGGAGCAATCATCAAAAATGCGACAGAAGACGAGGCCTCAAAGGCAATCTTAGGGTATACCTGTGCTAATGATGTCACCGCTAGGGATCTTCAAATGAAAGATGGTCAGTGGACCCGTGGTAAATCATTTGATACGTTCTGCCCAATTGGTCCTTGGGTCGTGACGGATATCGATCCGAGTAAGCTGGATATACAGTTATTTCTAAATAGTGAAGTAAAACAGTCTTCTAACACCCAACATTTCATCAATTCTATACCAAAACTCGTGAGCTTTATTTCTCAAGTAATGACCCTCTATCCTGGAGATGTCGTGCTGACAGGAACTCCAGAAGGGGTAGGTCCTATGCAACCTGGTGATGAGGTGATTGTTAGAATTCAATCAATCGGGGAATTGCGCAATACCATAGTAAAAGATAATAAGTGTTAGAAAAGGAGATTTCCCAGCCAATGACTGTATACATGGGGGTAGACGTATGATACGAATTGGACATAATCCAAATACTAATATGTTGCCAATGTTCCATTTTTTATCGAGAGAGCATCCTTTGCTGGAGTCGATTACAGCAGAACCAACGGGACACAATGCTATGTTGGCTGATGGACGGATTGATATGGCACCGATTAGTGCCTTTTCTTATGGAGAGCATTGGCAGGATTATATGATTTTGCCAAATCTTTCTGTTTCGACAAGAGGGCGGGTAGGCTCCATCCTTTTATTCTCGAAAGTTGACTTGAAGGCCTTGGATGGGGTGACAGTTGCTTTAACGGATACATCGGCAACCTCGGTGAATCTGACAAAGATCTTGTTGCACCATTATTATGAAGTTGCACCGCGCTATTTAACGGTGCACTCTGATCTTGAGGGGATGTTTGACATTGCGGACGCAGCGCTCCTGATCGGAGATGCGGCAATTCTGGAAGCTCTCAAAAATCCGTCTTGCTATGTCTACGATCTGGGTGAAGAATGGTATAAGCACACCGGATTTTCCATGACCTATGCTGTTTGGGCTTTTCCTAGAAAACTCATATCCGAGCGCGGGGAAGAGATTAGGAGTGTCTATCGTTTGCTCCTTGACGCTAAAGAACAGGCACTAGGCAATATGAATGATATTGTAAAGACGTGTCAAACCATGCTTGGGGGATCAAGTGAATTCTGGAGAGACTATTTTTCTCAGTTTAATTATGGTTTAGATCATACTTATATTTCGGGGCTGAAGAAATATTTAGATTCTTGTTTTGAACAAGGTCTTTTGTCAAGTAGTCCTGTATTAGATTTTTGGCCAGAGGATTAATCTATGGGATATTGGGTTTACCTTGCTCGTTGTAGTAATAATACGATTTACACGGGTGCAACAACTGACCTCAAACGAAGAGTGCGAGAACATAACCGGGGGTATAAGGGACGCAACGGGGCAAAATATACAGCAGCACATCTGCCAGTTTCTTTGGCCCAAGCCTGGGAGGTTGATTCTTGGAGTGATGCACTTAGGCTAGAGTATGCCATAAAAAAATGCGTGCGCTCGGAAAAGGATCGACTTATCAAGCAACCAGAACAAATTCAGCAACTTGCTGAGCGTCGTAAGTTTACCTTCTCGATTTCTGAGACTTCTCCAGAATTGTGGAAGCAGACGGATATACCTGACGAGAATTTAGAGGATTGAATATTTTTGGAGGGAGGTGAAACCAATGCCAATCGTACAAGTTGAGTTATTAGAAGGCCGCACTATTGAACAGAAGAGGTTACTCGCAGAGAAAGTGACCCAAGCCATTGTAGAATCCATCGGGGCACCTGCGGAAAGTGTATCCATTATCATTCGTGACATGTCTAAGGAGAACTACTCAAAAGCAGGAGTCCTTGCTATTGATAAATAGTTAGTGAAGCATTCACTTGATAGCAAAAGCACGAAGTGAGTAACTTCGTGCTTTTGCTTATTTGCTTAGTGAATAAGATAGTTTTAGATTAGACTTGATAGGCACTTCCCCCCATGAATTCTCTCAAAATCGAGTTAAAGGGGACTGTCGAAGTGTCTAATGGGTTAAAGAATGATAGGAGAGTTAAGAGGTGAATTGCTGTTTTATAAGTAGGACTCTCCCGGGGAACAGATTTTAGTAATTCTTCGGCGCTAGGACGAAGTGCATTAAGTTCGTATAAGAGGCTAGAATTGAACATCACATCCGCTTCTTCTTGATAAGGAAAGATATTATGATTTTCACCTCTTCGGACACTGTCCCACTGTGCCAGGGTTCGTTCAGGGTTTATCCCGCGGAATTGATTGTCTCTTACGAGCCGACGAATTAGTCGGACATCGGTCGTCGAAACGCGATTGTAGACATCAAGATTAAGTTGGAAAAGGGCGCTGATGTAGATCTTAAACATTTGGTTGCGATCTAATGAAGGCAGCAGGCGAGGATTAAGGGCATGGATGCCTTCAATAACTAGGATTTCATTGGAACTTAGGCGCATGGGCTTACCAGTGGGACAACGCCCACCGCACACAAAATCAAAGACTGGGGTTTCTACTTCGGAGCCACCAATCAGGGTGTTTAAGTGAGTAGCGAGTAGGGGTAAATCAAGAGCTTCTAAGCATTCGAAATCGTATTGGCCGAAGGCGTCAAGGGGAGTTTGTTCACGTGGAAGGAAGTAATTGTCGAGGGAAAGGGCCACGGGACGGAGCCCATTGACACGAAGTTGTGTCGATAGCCGTTGAGCAAAGGTCGTTTTACCAGATGATGTTGGACCAGATATTAGAATGACACGGACATTGCGCCTCTGATCAAAGATCTTATCCGCAATTGACGATATTTTCTTTTCATGTAAGGCCTCCGCCAAATAGATCAAATCTGGAGAAGAATTTTCTGAGATAATGGTATTTACGTCTTGAACTTTAGAAAGGTGTAAATTTTCTAACCAGCGTTGAGTCTCAGAATACGTCGCCGAAAGTTGTTCAGGAGGTACAAAAGGGGAAATTAATTCTGGATGATTGGCATTGGGAAAGTGCAAAATAAAACCAGGTGGATAATGGATGAGTTGAAAGTATTTCAAGCTGCCAGAACTCTCAAACGGCGGGTATAGGGCGTCGCATACGTCTTGATTATTCAAACTACAATTAAATAAATGATTACTTCCAGACGCATAGGAGATCGGTTGGTCTGCGATAACCCACTCTTTTAGAAGATCCTCAATTTTTTGGACTTCTCTTGAAGATAAAAGGGAGTCTTCGAGCTCACAATAGACACCATCAAGAATCGAGTGTGTAATCTTTAGTTGTTCCTCTGGAAAAAGCTCTTTGACCACCCCAATGAGTCCCAGGATCAGACTTTGGCGATATCTTCGGATTGTGTAATCTGACATTTGTGTCCGCCTTTCAAAATTTTTAAGATGCCTAATTATTCGCTGACTAATTTGTTGCTTCCTCAAAATAACTCTGGAATTAAGCCTAGTTTACGAATCTGAATTGACTGACTTCTCACATAGGAAGGAAATTTGTCCTAGCACGGCGAATAATCAGCGAATGTATTTAATGGATCAAACAAATCTATTATACCAAGAATATACAAGGAGGGAAATATATGTACGAAAGCACACGAGGGAATCTTTCGGGTCAAATAGCATCTCAGGCGATTGCCTTAGGAATGGTACCAAACGGGGGACTCTTTGTTCCTTCAACGTTTCCCGCCTTGAATTGGCAGGACCTTCAGGGGTTAGCTTATCGAGACGTCGCTTTTCGCGTAATGGCCCCTTATTTACCTGAATTCACCGAGTCAGAACTCTCGGAAATAGTGAACGTTTATTCTGATGGCACGTTTGAGGGAGCGAATCCAGCCCCGTTGGTACCCGTAGGGAATTTTGGAGTACTGGAGCTTTGGCACGGGCCTACAGCTGCTTTTAAAGATATGGCGTTACAGGTATTACCCGACTTATTGAAAGTAAGTCTTACTCGATTGGACTCTAAGGCTGAAGTATTAATTCTGGTAGCTACATCCGGTGATACAGGCAAAGCAGCCTTAGAAGGCTTCAAAAACAGAGAAGGCATACATATTGTTGTCTTTTACCCCGCAGGCGGCGTAAGTGCGGTTCAAGAGCGACAGATGAGTACGACAGAAGGGTCGAATACCCATGTAGTTGCTGTGAATGGAAACTTTGACGAGTGCCAAACTGCCGTGAAGCGGATTTTTGCTTCAGATTCAATAAAGGCAGACTTTGAAAAGAAACAGTTGACTTTTTCTTCGGCTAACTCGATTAATTGGGGACGACTTCTTCCCCAAATCGTCTATTACTTTTGGGCTTATTTACAGGCAGTAGAACAGGGGAAAATAACACCTGAAGCTAAAATGAATGTAGTGATTCCTACTGGGAATTTCGGCAATTTATTAGCCGCGTATTATGCTAAACGCATGGGGCTTCCGATCGGGCAAATCATTAGTGCTTCAAACCAAAATAATGTCCTGTCTGATTTCTTTGCTACCGGGGTTTATGATAGTAAGCGAGCATTTTTTCAAACGATCTCGCCTTCGATGGATATTTTAATATCCAGTAACTTTGAACGTTTTTTGTATGAGATGAGTCATAGAAATGCGGAGCAAGTCCGAAGTTGGTATGATTCGAGCAACCAAGGGATGTTTACTGTAGACCCAGATACTTTAAAACATTGCCAAGACACGGTCTACGCCGGATGGACAAGTGAGGAGGAAACCCTAGAGACTATTGCCCATAGTTATCGAACCTATCAGTACGTATTTGACCCTCATACTGCCGTGGGGTTGAAAGTCTATAATGACTATCTTGCGGCGACTAAGGATCAAACTTATACTGTGATTGCTTCTACGGCAAGCCCCTTTAAATTCGCAGTCAACGTTTTAGCGAGTTTGGAAGGAGAAAGCTCTAGGGATGAGTGGGAAGCCTTAGAACGTCTTAGCCAGTTGACTGGGTGGAAAATTCCTTTAGGGCTTCAAGGGTTGGATCAGAAGTCAGCAAAAACGGTGGCTAAGTGTGAGCCGGAAGAGATCGCTGGGTTAATAGAGAGGATGTTTGCGTAGGGAGGAAGTGTCTTAGCCCACTCGCACAACGTTCCATTGCTATTCGCTTGTCGCTCAGGCTAAACCGCAAAACTTCTGGGCTTTCTGCATGTGAACAGTTGCGGTTCTTAACGCCTGATCAACTGCGCTCATTGACGCAATTCCACTAATCGTGCTCATTAAGCTAAGAAACTTCCTCTGGCTTGGGGTCGACGGGGGCTAGAACGCCTGGGCGGCTGACGCTGTTTGTGTCTGGACACAAATGTGCTGGGTGTGTTTTTGGGGGAAGGGATCGACGTGATTTAGAATTAGGTATGGTTCCTGGTGTGTGGATTTGATGATTCTGTTGGGCATATAGAAAAAGGAGAGAGGATTTATCCTCTCTCCTTAAAAAATTCGTTCGTCTGGAAGTGCTTTGGGATAGGAGCCTAATAATTTGACAAAGGTCTTTTCCTCTTTGAGCGCCCAGAGAACATCTTGGATGGGGGGAGCGAAGACATAGCCGTCGACATCAACAAAGAAAACGTATTCTCCCAGTTTTCTTTTAGAGGGACGAGATTCGATGCGGCTGAGATTAATGTGTCGCTTACTAAATTCCCCTAAAATGCGATACAGTGCGCCGGGTGTATTTTCTGTAATGACTAGTAAAGAGGTTTTATCCTCTCCCCCAGACATTTCAGCAAGTTTATGACCGACAAGTACGAAGCGTGTGGCATTTAGTGTGATATCCTGAATTCGTTCTTGAAGCAAGTGGAGGTTATAGAGGTGAGCGGCTCGACGTGGTCCGATTGCTGCCCAGTTTTCACGGATTGAAGAAATCTTATGGGCTGCTTCAGCTGTGCTTAAACAAGTGATCTGTTGAGCATTGGGGAGGTGTTTCTCGAGAAAATCTCGGCATTGTCCAATGGCCTGTTCATGAGAATAAACTCTTTCAATCTGGTCAAGCGGCATTCGTTCGTGGGCTAAAAGGCATTGGTCAATCGGATGCACGAATTCATGGGTGATGAAGATATGCTCTGTCTGGCCTAGGGTATCCATGGTCACGCCCACTTGCCCTTCAGTGGAATTCTCTAAAGGGACAAAAGCCCAAGCTATTTCCATATC
>DOPS01000020.1:0-10998 GCA_003512645.1 Desulfosporosinus sp. | reverse complement strand
ATAGGACTAATGGCCGCTGGACGCGGCCCAAATTGTAATGGTATAATATGTATGAAAATATACTTCGTTTTTTATTGATAAACCCTATAAAGGAGGTTGAGTTTATGAGCAAATTAAGTGACAAAACCCAAAAGAGGCTGCTGGTTTCAGGACTTGCCGCCATATGTGTCGTTCTGGCCGTTGCCGTTTTCTCTCTTGTCGGAGGTAGCGGTGAGAAGGATAAATCAAATATCGCAAATAACATAAGCAATAACGTAACAGTGGATGATATAAAAACTGATGACAAGGCCGGGGTATCCGTCCCTAATATTACGGCCCCCACCAACGGGACTGAAAGCCAAACATCAAGCAATGTAGCCCTTGATATAAGCAAGCAGCAGGACGTTGAAGTACCGATTGCCGAAACCCCACAAAAACCGGCTGAACCGGAAAAACCTGTGGTCAAGGATGCAGGTGCCCTGAAAAATCCCGATACGCCGCCTGTATATGATAAAGAGCAGACCACTGTGGAGAAAAAAAGCAGTGAGCCCAAAAGCGGGGACAAAAAGGACGGCAAGGTATATATCCCCGGCTTTGGATGGGTGAAGGATGAAGGCGGCGGCGGAAAAGGTGAAGTTGTCGATTCAGATGGAGATATCAATAAACAGGTGGGACAGATGAATTGATAAAAAATGAATAAAGTGCAAGGAGTATGGTGTAAAAAGCCGTACTCCTTTTTATTTTGACTGGAGGTGTTCGTTTGAAAAGAATTTTGTCCTTTATGCTTTGCCTTGTACTGCTGTGCTACCTTTTGCCAACGGCTGCTCTTGCCGATACGGGTGGTAGTGGCAATATTGATGGCGGTGGCGGTGGTCTTGGAGAAGGAAGCGGTGAAAACTACTGGAACAGCGGTAATGATGGGGTTCGTGTTACGGTTGTCAATGCGGATACAGGTTTACCCGTTACAACGACAATAGACTTGACCAATAAAAATCCTGACGATACCGACTATCATTTCGGAAAGGTCAGTAAAATCAGTTACCGGAATGGAGTGTCTTTATCCGTAACCACAAGTCAATATACCTATAAAAATCCCGTTCAATCTTTACCGAGAATTGTCAGCGCGGACGGTAGCGTAAATATTGACGCAATTAAAGCATATTTTTGTTCTGAATATGCAGTAAAGCTAATTGCTGAAACAGTAGGAATTTCCTATGATACGCTTATTAACGGAACTTTCAAGCTATTTTTAGAGCCTATCGCCTACTTCACCTTTCAAGGGCAGAAGGTGGCCTTGACCGCGACGGAAGCGGCTTTGTACGACAATTTGCTAAGCGGTGGTCTGAACTCCAAAATGGGCTCTCTGACCCACAAAAACCTGCCTTTCTCGATGTTCCTGGAAACCACGGACCTGGGTTTTACCGCCTATTCCGGCGCAACGGGCCAAAACCAGTCTAACGATACCATTAGCAATTGTCTCGGACTGGGTATCGTGCGGTTTGCCGGACAACCTCCAACTCCGCCTCCTGTGACAAGCTATGATTACGAATACAGGGTTGATACGGACGTAATTACTCCAGTCACTCTCTATGCTTCCGGGGAAATCAATCCCAACAGTCCTGCAAAAGTGACTTTCAGGATCAAGGGCAGTACGTACACCATCAGTAATATCGTCATACCCGCAGGCGAAAGCCAGCTTGTGTGGTGCAAATGGCACACACCCTCCAGCCTGGAGGAAATCACCATTACGGTAAGCAGTACAAAAGGCACATTAAGCCAAACGTCAATTCTTGCAAAGATTATCCGTCTGGACGAAAATGAGCCGCCGAATCCCACGGCAACGGACAGAAACGACGGTTTTTCGACAGTCGGTATTCCGTCAAGGGCAGTGAAAGCCTCGGCCTCCTGGGGCGTTTGGTGGGCGCAATGGCATCCCTATTGGGTATGGATATCCCATTGGGTGTGGGTCGGCGGTGAGTATGGAAGCTGGTATGATTTCGGCTGGTGGGAGGACCACGGCTGGTATGATTTTTTCAGAGACAACTATTCCGCATCCCTTTCTGGCAGCATGAGCCTTTTGCCGGATGATAAAGTGCCCACCGCCAGCGGCAGCACCATGAAATCGGGCTATGGGGTAAAAACTACCGTTAATGCACAGTTTACAACCAACGCGCCGTCCTCCCATGTGACGGGTGCGCAGACGGCGACCGCCTATTTTCCCGAATTCCATTACAAGGATTACTGGCGCTTGCTGGACCGGACAGCAAACGGATACTCCGCGCAGTTTCAGTTTAAGACAAACGGGTATTCCACCTACAACCGCAGGGTGCATTTTCTTCCGATTTGGTATCCCAACGGACAATACACGGTGGATACCTACCTTCAGGACGCCTGGACCCCTGCCGGTATGCTGTCAATCAGCATAAGGGATGATGTAAGCATTTCCGGCTCACTCTATGACGATTGGCACTTTGCACCACTTGCACCATAGAAGCGTGAAAGGAGACTGCTTTATGAAAGAAAAGGCAAATCAGCTTGACTATGACTTGATTGAAATCCTAGATAAAACAATGCTGATCACGTCTCTCCGAATCGACAGAGAAACCCTGCCGGAAGGACTGTATTGCTACGATTTAAGACATGGCGACGACGGTACGGCGTGTACGCTAGAAAACGCAGTCCTTGTAAACCACTTTGGAACGGTTATCAGCAAGGAGCCTTGCGATTTTAACGGGAAGACATTCATTGAAATTGAAGATAGTTTAAATTTTCTTTCCGTACCTTCCATTTCATTACAGGACTATATGGCAAAGACTGTGAATGAACTTATAGAAAACGAAACGGATTTAAAAAAGCTTCGTGTTTTGATTGTAGAGCCTGAAAAGCCGCCTTATGTTGCTGAAATTGAAAACAAT
The DNA here is from genome assembly GCA_003512645.1 of Desulfosporosinus sp. Classification (GTDB taxonomy): domain Bacteria; phylum Bacillota; class Desulfitobacteriia; order Desulfitobacteriales; family Desulfitobacteriaceae; genus Desulfosporosinus. The sequence goes on along the minus strand of DOPS01000020.1, from coordinate 8,104 downwards.
CTCCGGTCCTTGCAGGAGATGGTGGGCGGAAATATACAGTATGTCGAACTTGACAGGGACACCTTCTTCTACTGCAATGAGGAAGGCAAGCTGTTGGGGCTTCTAGGAAATCGCAAGCTGGATAACGGTGATATTGTGGCGGGGACTTTTATCATCTGCCGTGAAGATGGAACAGGTGAAGAAGCTTCTCTTACGGATGAACAAATCGAAAAATACATGAGACGATTCAGGGAGCCGGAATTATATACAGTCCAAGAGGTCGAGGACACGAGCTATGCCAGCGTTAAATCTTACAATAGCAGTGACGACTTCTTGAAGGCTCTTTTTGATGCCGAAGATGAGGATGAAGACGAAATGGAGCTATAATAAGCAGGGCTTTCGGGGCTGTACCTAAACGGGTGCAGCCCTTTTTTTATCTGGAGATGGTTATGATTTTTTGCCAAAGATCCTGAGAAAAAAATGGGTCAGAGCTGAAGCATAAAAGGCAAGTTCTATCAGTATTCCGGAACTTGTCTTTTTTATTTCACCCCCTTACGGTGAATATAAAGGGGGGGTCTAGAATGTTGATAAAAAAAGGAAGCTATAAAAAGCTTCCGGTAATCTAATCAATCATCATTCAGGATATCCCACTTGTCATTATCCCTTACATAATCTTCAATATCTGAAACAGTATCCCAATCCCTTGCGAATACACTATCATCGTAAATATTGCTTATAGTTTTATCATCCAAATGGTCTAAATCAAGATTTATTTTAGGGTCAAACATATACATTTCTCCCTCCTACAATTAATTATCATTACTAAAGTGATAGTCATAAGCTTCGGTATAGTTAATTCCCAGAGCATTGCATGCGTCTTCAATATCACAATCATTTTCACGCATGAAATCACTTACTTCTCTGTCCAGAGTTGCATTAACTCCATCAAAAATTTCGAAAGACATCAATCCTTTACCTCCTTACATTTAATAAATTAATAATTAATAAATAATGATTATATATCATTGAAATACTTTTGAATTAATGCATTTTTATCTTGAGCAAATTTTTCGCCTCTAAACTCTAGTGAAAAACGATAGCCCGAAATATACTTGTCATCCGATTTCTCAATTATACCAATATTTATTAGATTCTTTATACTTTTGGATACGATGCTTTTGTCTAAAAATATCAGTTCCGAAATATTCTTTTGAGAAATTGCCTTATAATTTTCAACATCTAAAACACATAACAAATAAAGAATAATTTTATAATCTGCTTTACTTAGATCACTTCGAACAAAAAGTTGTTCAAAAAAATTTCTTTGGCTATGTATCACATTAAAATCTGTCAATGTTCTTTACCTCCTTGTTATATTCAACATTTATGACAATAATATAACAAAGTTGAAAATATGTCAACCAATTTATACGGAATTCTATTTGAAGAAGATTGTTGGTTGTCCACCAATCTCACTTTGGCAACGATAAATCTTAATTCTGTTGCCAGCCAGCTTTTCTTCTGAAATATTGGACACTTGATGAACCTTATAAACCTCTCCATTTACCCGGAATCGAATTGGCCGAGGTATACCATCCAAATCGAACCAAGCTATCATTTCTATTGGTTTCATAAGAACTTTCATTATTCTCCCCCTTTGAACATGAAAAGAACATTTGTTCTATTATATCCCGAACTGTTGGGGAATATCAATTGAAAAATCACATCAAGGCAAGCCTGAATGTATCATGCTCTAGTTTTTTTTATTAAGTTGCCTAACAATAACCGAGATTTCAAAATTATGTCCATCGTAGGGATTATAATGTTGGTAGAGAATTACAAAAGAAGACATCAGGAGGAGGTCTTATAAGTGTGTTTATTAAGGCAGTAAGTGCTTTGATTAAGTCAAGGTGTAAGGCTGATGTATTTGAAATCGTCGAGGAGGGAAAAGATTTTACACCCGAACCTATTATTTGGGAATTTTAGTTTTGTTACTTAAAACATAGTTAACAAATGGAACTTTATTTTGGGAGGAATATTCAGGAAACTGTTGAATTATAAAACCAAGAGGGGAGTATTCAAAGTTGGAAGAGTATAATCCAAAAGGGTATGTAATCCGGATATCCGAAGATGTTCTGATACAGATGTGTCTAAGCGGGTTGGAAGCATACAGCATCGCCCATAAAGGGGGAGAATATCGAAGAAGAGGGGTAGAAACTTTTGGCCTTCTTTGGGGACACGAGATTAAACTCCCTGATGAAAAAACATTGTATTGTGTAGAACTGTTATCCATTGATACATCTGCAGAAAGAAAAGATGTGTCATGTGATCCGGTGGATGCCACACTAGAATTAAAAAGGGATATATTGACATCGTTTTGGCCTCAATATGATTTCCTCGGAGATTTTCACACACATCCGCATGATACGAAAGATGAGGTTATAAATGATAAACTATACGAATTCAGTAAACAAGATATTAAATCGGTGGAAGGTCGCTCTGAGTTTTGGTTAAGTCATAATTATAGAGTCGGTTTGGTCTTGACAATTGCAAAGCTTGAAAGGAAGTCTGATAGAGAGCATAGGTGGATTGGGACAAACACTATTGAACTTACTTTAGGCAATTATAGATTATGGCTAAATGGCTATATCACATATCTTGATAATAGTACAAAGATTAGGTTATCCACACACGTGGATGATAATGTCATTTTGGATTGTCCAGCAATTCTCGGCATGGTCGGAGAATATACCGAGTTTGGTCGAGGTATTAGAAAGCGGATTACTCGACGACATCGGCCAGGTATAATCTAATTTTTCCTCTTCGTAAGAAATACTGTTAATCTTCGGGTCTCGTCAAGAACATACATTCCAGTGAGCATACGGCTTATCGTGATTGGCAGGTGTAGAAAAAGTTGACATTAAACGACCTTTTAAAGATGAGTGGGTTAGATATAGATAAAAAGACAAAGCTTGTAAGACATCAAGACAGTGGTTTTGATACAGACAGGCTCTATAGGGAAGGGCGATTGGAACATTATCAAAGCTGTCAGAGCAAGAATGTTTTTGGTGATTGTGATTATATCGTCACTTTTCTCGGGCATGATCGTACTCAAGCAAAGTTTATTGGTATATTTCAAGTAATTGCAGTATCCCAACCAAGGCAATTACCTGATCAGATTTATACCGACTTTTGGGAAGCAGGGTGGTACTTCTATGAACTAAGAAGAACAGATTTTCTTTCAGACCTAATTGAACGCCTTGTTATAGAATGGGGTGGTGCCACAAGAAGTTGGTATCAGTGGCTTAATGATAAGAAACCAAAGGAAGTAATAGAGATCCTCCCCAAAGGCTGCTATGACAGTTTTCCTGGCTTTGAGGATTTTGTGTTAGATTACAATAGCTTGAAGAAGATAGTTGAAAATCCTGATGCAAATCGGATGTGGCACATAATGCTTTCATCGGTTGCCGGTGTTTATCTAATTGTTGACACCGAGGATGGCAAACAATATGTTGGTTCTGCTTATGGAAATGAAGGGATTCTTGGCCGTTTTAAGGAATACGTAAGAAATGGGTACGGCGGTAATAAACTGTTAATGGCTTTGCCAATAGACAGATACAGCAAATTCCAGTTTACAATTCTAAGAACATTGTCTAAGACGTTGACTAATGCGGAAGTTATAGACTATGAAAATCTATATAAAGATAAACTCGGGAGCAGAGCGTTTGGACTAAACGCAAATTGAACTGCAATTGACATAGAAAAAAGTCGCCGGAGGTCATAAGATATTATGCCAAAACGCAAATGCCCTGCTTGCGGGTCAACAGATACTGTTAAGTTATTATACGGTATGCCGAATCAAGAGGCTTATGGGGATGAGCAGCGTAGGGGAATTGTGCTTGGCGGGTGCTGTATCTCTCCTAACAGTCCAAACCGAGCTTGTAAGAATTGCGGAAAACGGTTTGGTGGCAATAACTCTAAACTAAAAAATATGTGTTCCTTTGACTTTTATGTTGGCGGTTATTTCGGTACATCGTACCATGTTTACATAGACGGCAGACGTGAGAAGAAGTGGCTTAGATACGGACAAACATCCAATGGATATAATCTATTGGACTTGAAAAATGAAATCCCTTCCGAGTATTATGCTATGGAAGATGTCGTTCTAACTGAAAAAGAGTTGTCAAATGAGCAATGGTATAACTTGATTGATGAGATTGCCGCTTGTGAAGTTGAATACTGGAACAATAACTATTTTAATAGTACGATTTTAGACGGGACGCAGTGGCATATTGAAATTGGGCTTCCCGAAGGGCATAAAATTAATAAATCTGGAAGCAATGAATATCCACCCGCATGGAAGAAGTTTATAAAGGTTCTCAGGAAATATGTTGATGAACGTATTGGATGATAACCCAGAGTCTCAATTAATAACATGGAAGGCAATATGTTGGCTTGGTAAGGGGAGATTAAATTTATTGGAAAAACACAATAAGTTCATTATCATTAGTAAAAATGGTCATAAGATTTTGAGAGTTAAGTTTAAGGAAACTCATAAACGATACAATTCACATATGGGTGAGGTAGATATATTATTTGATGCAGCTAAAAACACATATTTTGATATCGCATGTTTACAAACAAAACAAGGCCGAATTTACTGTAATAGACATATTAACGCTGTATCATGGCACGGTTTCTATGACGAAAGTGAAGAGCGAATAAAGCTACCAGTTATTAATTTCAAGGATAATAAGAATAAAGTTTGGTGCCCTCGTCATTCGGGGGTAGTACAGAAGAAGAATGTTTTTCTATTTCCAATTTGTAGTTGTTATATCCCAGCTAATATGGAGCTATCATATATCCCGACAATTTCAAATAGAGAAGACAATTTTGTCGTAGAGGTAAATGAAGAATGTAACGTGAGAATTGACTTCTTTGTTTTGCCAAGAGGAGTTAATTATGACGATTTCGTTTCAAGAGTTAGCTTATCGGTATTCTATTTTATTGCAGATATAACGATTTTCGACAAAAGCCTAAATGGAGAACTCTTAGAATTACCAGTATCAAAAAAGGAAGATGTAAAGTTTCTCTCTGCAAAAATTGCTGATTGGCATACTTTAATTCGTGTCGTATATGCAGAAAAAACACGGGAACCAGAACTATGTGGTAAATACAGTTTATTGTTTCATGACCCCAATAGTTCTATTGATATGTTATTGAACAGATCAATTGGTTACCCCGACAAGAATGGAAAAGTTATTTTAGAGTCTATGAAATCTAGACATAACCTTGAGGTCAAAAGACTCGGATTATAAGAAATAGGATTTTTTGTAATAATTCAAGCACATGGGTTAGAATGGCTTTTTCTTATCAAGTTAGTTGTACAGAGAATTAAGAATGGGAGTGGTTTAGTGGAATTAGATTCGGACAATCGGCTCTACATCTTACGTATACCTCATACAAAAAAATTGCTCCGTTTAACTACTATGCTATAATAAAAACAATTAGGGGTTTCTTGGCAAGAAAATGATATATAATTTCGCAAATGGGGGTTATTATTTGATTCGGCAAAAAAATAAATTTCTTGAATTCTTTGCCGGAGTAGGCTTAGCCAAATTGGGATTAGGCCATAATTGGGAATGTATTTGGGCTAATGACATCAGCTCCAAAAAAGCAGAAATCTATCGAATGAACCATGAAGCAAGTCATTTTGTACTTGGAGATGTTGCTGACGTATCAAACATTCCGATAGATGCTGATATGGCATGGGCTTCTTTCCCTTGTCAAGACCTATCTCTAGCTGGTTGGCGAAGTGGAATGCTAGCACGTCGAAGTGGAGCATTTTGGCCTTTCTGGAACCATATGTTTTGTCTTTTACAGTTGGGTAATAGACCACCACTAATAGTTATTGAGAATGTGGTTGGGTTGATTCACAGCGGTGATTTTGAAGGTCTATGTGAATCTTTGCTTTCATTAGGAATGCAGTTTGGAGCATTGGTAATTGACGCATCACACTTTGTGCCTCAATCTCGCCAAAGAGTATTTCTTGTTGCTGTAGATCTAACTGTTCCTGTTGACAACTTTACAATTAACGGAGCTGCAAACTCAATTTGGTTCCCGGAAGCTTTATTAAAGGCAAAATCAAAGCTTCCAGCCCATCTTCAAGCTGTATGGAGATGGTGGAATGTACCAGTTCCAGAGAACAATTATATACCAAATATCACCGAAATTATCGAACGTGAACCAACCGGGGTATCATGGAATTCGGATGAAGAAACGCAACGATTGCTCTCGATGATGACGGATCGAAATCGTAATAAAGTTGAAGCTGCACGTTTAGCTGGTGGTGTTCAAGTCGGCTTTCTTTATAAACGTATTAGGCAAGGGGTACAGCGAGCTGAGGTTCGTTTTGACGGTATCGCGGGATGTCTACGGACACCTAGAGGAGGTTCAAGTAGACAAACTGTTGTCGTTGTTGAGAATGGGGTAATTCGTACACGTTTACTTTCACCTCGGGAGGCAGCAAGGCTAATGGGGGTCGAAGATACGTTTTGGTTACCAGATGCTTACAACCATGCCTATGAAGCTATGGGTGATGGTCTCGTTGTACCAGTCGTATCTTGGTTGTCACGTCAATTACTTGAACCATTACAGTCAGCATGTAATGCATTAGGAAGTCATGCTCGCGGAGGTAGTCAAATGATCGAGAGACAGGATGTTATTGCTTCGTATCGTTCTACGCAACGACTTGTAGAAAGGTGGAGAACAGGTTGAATACGACAAATTCTCATATGGAAGTGGCTTTAGAAGCACTCAGGTCTTGGTATGAGAGTCAAAAACCTAGCCCAGACCAGGAACCAAAACGTTATGTAGTTTGTGCTGGACTTGCTATTACTGAGCTAATAAAGGACACTTTTCCTCTGTCGTTAGGAGATTACATAACAGAGAAGAATCAAGTTCGTAAAACCGGGGGGCCAACTATAAAGGCTCTTTTGCTGAGATTTGGTGAAACACGCGAATATGCTCGGGAAGGTGGTAGGACAACAAGAGGAACCAGAACCTCTGCAGAAGAATTGGTCAGGCGATTGAATTCGCTTGAAGTTCTCTCTAGGCTTTCCAATTCTGAACGACAGGATGTTATGGAAAGTCTTCAACGATGGTTGGTTCAACGAGTAAGAGAATATTTTGAGCGGAGAAAAATTGAAGTTGAAATTTCTTTAGACCGATCTGGACAACAAATTGTTGCAGACATTCTAGATGCAGCAAATGAAAAAGGAGTTGCTGGAGCCGTTGCACAGCATATTATAGGAGCAAAACTTGCCTTGCGTTATCCCCATATGGAAATTGAAAACCATTCATATACAACTGCTGATATTCAGTTAGGTAGACCAGGAGATTTTGTTGTTGGGGATACGGTGTTTCATGTGACTGTGGCTCCTATGCCTGCAGTTGTCGAGAAATGTGACCAAAACTTGCGAAACAATTACAGAGCTATTTTGTTAGTAACTGATTCTAAAACTCAAGCAGCTAAACAAATGGCAGAAATGAGAGGGATATTGAATCGTATTGGTCTATATGCGATAGAAGCGTTTGTCGGACAAAACATAGAAGAAATGAACGAGTTTGGTAGGAATTCATTATCCCATTGCTGGCGTAACCTCTTAGAAAAGTACAATGAGCGAGTATTAGCAGTAGAAACGGATCGTTCCCTATTGATAGAAATTCCGGCAAATCTTCAATAGTGTTAAGTGCCATTTAAACAAAGCATGTATACAATCAAAATGAAGAAAGATGCCCTCCCACGTTGTAAGCGTAGGAGGGCGTTGTCATTAAACCGGACTATTTTGCTGGTTGATCAGTAGTAGCTGGTTCTTCTAAAGGTACAACAGCGTTAAATCTTACCATAGCAGTGACGACTTCTTTAAGGCTCTTTTTAATGACGAAGATGAGGACGAAGACGAAATGGAGCTATAATAAAGCAGGGCTTGCGGGGCTGTACCTAAACGGGTGCAGCTCTTTTTTTATCTGGAGGTGGTTACGTCTGGGGCATAGAAGCATATTCAAATCGGTAGATTGCGAAGGCATTCAGGAAATTGATAAAAGCGAGGTGGAAATAGCTTGA
>DOPS01000019.1:43773-44821 GCA_003512645.1 Desulfosporosinus sp. | reverse complement strand
GAGTTCATTAAGGCATTTAGCGGAAATCACCGCTATATCATCGACTATTTAATGGAAGAGGTAGTTCAGAGTACGGATCGGGAGATACAAGTATTTCTTACCCGCACTGCTGTTGTGGATCGTTTTAATGCTGAATTGGGCAATGAATTAACCGGTCAGAGCAACGCCAAATCGATTATTGCTAAGCTGGAACAGACTAACTTATTTCTGATTCCTTTGGACAATGAGCGGCAATGGTACCGGTATCACCACCTGTTTGGTGAGTTTCTTCGTACAGAATTAGCAAGAACCGAACTTATTAACCTTCAGCACCGGGCTGCACTATGGTTTGCTGGTAATGGAATGCCGGAAGAGGGGATCAAATTTGCCTTGGCTGCTCAGGTTTATGATTTGGCTAGCCAATTGCTTAAGTCCCAAGCATCCCGACTATTCCAAAGGGGAGAGGTGATCACCCTCCTGGATTGGCTCAGTTCTCTTCCACTAGAATTGGTTGACATGAGTGGGGAATTGGCTAGTTATAAAGCTTGGTCCTTATTTTTACTAGGTAAAAGCGAAGAGGCCGTACATTGTCTAACCAAGGCGGAGAAAATTCCGGCTGAAAACAGCGACCAACTTACGGAGGGAAGACTATTGGCACTGCGTGGTTGGATTGCGAATTACCATGATGACCCTCGCACCAAGGAAATAGCACAGAAGGCTATTGAGAGGATTGGTGATCAAGACCCCTTTTTTCGGGAAATTGCTCTACTCTCCCTAGGCCATGCCCAAAGAAAAAGTGACCCCATGGGAGAGTCTACGGCGACGTTGTACATGGCCTATCACACGGCGCAGGTTGCAGGGCATATCTTCACCAGCTTAGTTGCCTTGGTGGATATAACCATGAATTTAGTGATTCAAGGTGGGCGCAAGGAGTCTATGGAATTGTGTGATCAGGCCTTTCGGGACTATGTGGACACTCAAGGTAAACCTTTGCCTATGGTTGAACTGTTGTATATACCGTTAGGTATTCTTCATTATGAGGGTAACAACCTCGAGCAAGCCAGGGAAT
>DOPS01000019.1:43613-43765 GCA_003512645.1 Desulfosporosinus sp. | reverse complement strand
GCCCTGGTATACTGGGCTTTAGGTGATACTCAAACTGCTATGGATCTTCTGAAAAAGGCTAAAGCGAATACTGATGCTAAGGCTTTCCCGCTCATAAAGGTTAGGTACGATGCTTTTGAAGCTCTTCTTTTACTAAAACAAGGGGATTTAGC
>DOPS01000019.1:0-43461 GCA_003512645.1 Desulfosporosinus sp. | reverse complement strand
GCAATTCATTCAATGGAAGAGGCTGTGAATTTTGCGGCTGTTGAGGGATATATACGCCCATTTCTGAGTGAAGGTCCTGAAGTTAGGGACTTGCTGTTTACAGTTGAGTCTAAAAGACCGGAGTTCATAACTCCTCTGCTGGCATACTATACCCATCCCCATGAGAAGGCGCCCACTTGTCCAACGTTACCAGGTATGATAGAACTATTAAGCGAACGTGAACTTGAGGTTCTAAGGCTGCTGGCGGCCGGACTTTCCAACGAAGAGATTGGTAATAGCTTGTTTATTTCACTTGGGACTGTTAAGTGGCATGTTAAAAACATATTCGGTAAATTAGAGGTCAAGAATCGTGTCCAAGCAGTTGCTAGGGCCCAGCAAATGGGCGTACTTGCCAATCAGAGTTGAGGTGACTGTTAAGAATAAGAACGAACTTATATTAAGAGGTGAGAATATCTTTGGAGTTTTGCAGATCTTTGGCAGAACTCCTCTTTTTTGTTACTGATTAAGTCTCGAAACCCTACTTTCGGATAGTGGGAAAACCCTACTTTCGAGAGGTTTCTAAGACTCATTAAAGATTTATAACTAAAGTGTAAGAGTGAGGTGGTGATTAAATGCAGTATTACGAGATTATGATCAGAGGTCATATTGACCAGCGTAGGGCGGGCTGGTTTGCAGGACTGGAGATAACTCAGCTTCCCGAAGGAATAACTCGCTTGGCAGGGGAGGTAGTGGATCAGGCAGCCCTGCACGGTATCTTAAGCAGACTCCGAGATATGGGCATCGATTTGTTATCGGTGAAATGCAATGANNGACAATCGTGAACGTAATCACATTAATTCTCTTATTTTCAACCACCATTTGTGGCCTTTACATCCATTTTTCTAAAGATAAAATTGCCGATTATAATAGCTCAGTCAGTTTTCACCTTATCTTTGCCATATTGACGGTAATATTCGTGACGGGTTCTATCGTAATATCACGGAGGTAGTACAGGACTAAGGCGCTATTTCCCCAGATTAGGAAAATGATTAATAAGGATGAAATAATTATGAAAAAACTCTTCGCTTTAATAAAAATTAATAGGATCCTGGCTACCTTGGCCCTTATTGCTCTGGTAATGACTGGGTACATGCTTTGGGCACGTCCTTACCAGCTTAATTGGGGAGCAACAGGCCAGGAAGTGAAACAATCCATGCCGGGAGATCAGCTGGATCCCAATCCGGAATTCTTCGCTACCCGCGGGATTACCATCGCGGGTACACCGGAGGAAATCTGGCCTTGGCTGCTACAGATGGGATATGGTCGAGCAGGGTACTATGGTTATGACATTCTGGAAAACCTAGGAAGCCCGCGGGGAATTCACAGTGCTGACAGCATCTTGCCAGAGTTTCAGCAATTTAAAGTTGGCGATGGAGTTCCGATTAGTGCTGTAGCCAACATGATCTTCTATGCTATTGAACCAAACCAGTATATAATTTGGACTGGAATGAATCATGTAGGCAGTTTTATATGGGCCCTATATCCGATAGATGAGAGCCATACCCGTTTGGTTAGTCGCATCCGCTGGTCTTTTCATTGGACCCAGCCAAGTTTACTTTCCCTTGATTTGTTCACAGAATTCACAGATTACCTTGCTGTCCGTGAAATTTTGCAAGGCGTAAAAGGGCGGGTAGAAAATCAAATAGAGCCAATGGCCAAACTAAACACCGAGTTCGTAGTTTATGTGATGTCTGCTCTGATCTTTATTGTAACGTTATGCTTATTGCTCATTCGTCCACTTACCTGGAATAAATGGCTGACAGCATTAGCAGGAGGGGTGGCATGGCTTGTCACTTGGTATGCACCTGTATCGATTTGGGTCGGAGTTGGGCTGGAGCTTTTGGTTCTATGGAGGATATGCATTCCACAAGACTTTTACACGAAGCACAAATTAGGGAAGACTGGGTGAATCCCATACTTAATCTGAGGGTTGATTGGACATTCGACTCTAAAGTTTAAATCTTCTTTTTACTTCTGGCCATTGGAAAGAGGTCCGATGTTGAAGAATCACAGTTGAAAGCAACTTGTGGAGTGGGTTTGAGGGTTAAGGATGTGCATGTTGAAAGCGCCGATAAGTCTACACGCTTATCGGCAATGTAAGCTTGCCTGCTTCAGAAACGAATGGCTGCTTGCGACGGCAAAAATAGCTATTCCTGTTTTGGCTATGATTATTGTTTGCTTAAAAAATTTTTTAATAATAAAGGGTTATTTCAATTAATGGCGAATATAATACTTACATAAAAATTGTTGACAATTGACAATCTAAAAAAGATTCTGATTTAAGTAATATAACCAATGTATGAGTGCATGAAAAAGATATCAGAAATGAGATGATTAGTCTGAACGATGCGGACAGGTATCAAAGAGATAATTTAAGTAGTGTAGTAGTTGACTATATAAAAGAGATGATTTTAGCAAGGGTTTATAATGAAGGTGAACATATATTAGAAACAGAAGTTGCAAATAAACTAGGAATAAGTCGGGGGCCAGTGCGAGAAGGTATCAAAGATTTAGAAAAAGAAGGCATTGTAACGGTGCTTTCGCGTAAGGGAACTTATGTGACAAAGTTTCAACTCGAAGATATTAAAGAGATATTTGACATTAGACTTTTACTTGAATATAACATTATCGAAATTTTGATTCATGAAGACAAACTAACCGAACAGGATTTTAAAGTATTAGAGGATATTGTCAAAGATATGGTGGATATTGTAAACCAATCAGACAATTTTTCTGAAAGAATGATTCAGCTTAGTTTAAAAGATATGGAATTCCATAAATTCATTTGGCAAAAATCGGGCAGCAAGAGAAGGGTAAATATTTTAAAGGGTATCTATTTCCAAATAAGAATGGCTATGCTCTATGACACCAATGAGACTGGTGATTTATTGGTTACAGCGACAGACCACTATGACATTATTAGGTTTTTAAGGAATAAGGATATAGAAAAGTGTAAAGAAGCTCTGAGAGGTCATATTATTTCTTATCGAGATGGAAAATTCGCATAGAAACAGTTATTAACTGTGACTTAAATTGTTAACAATCAACAATCTGCAAATTACAATGTAAAACTACAATGCACAAACAACAATCTACAGTAATAAAAAAAGGGGGATGCAAAAAAATGGATAGAAACTTATATTTTGAAGTTGGAGAATATAAGGAAAGACTGAACAAAACAAAACAAAGCATGAGTGACAATGGCATTGATCTGATTATTGTCACTGACCCAGCAAACATGAATTATTTAACGGGTTTTGATGGTTGGTCCTTTTATGTGCACCAATGCTTAATTGTCATCGCTGATCAAGATGAACCTATTTGGGTCGGCAGAGGACAAGATGGTAATGCAGCTAGGTTAACAACTTGGCTCCAAGAAGAAAACATCCGGGCTTACACAGATGATTATGTACAATCATTGATCAAACATCCGATGGATTTTGTCTCGGATATTATTAAAGAAAAACGATGCGATAAAAGGGTTATCGCGACTGAGATGGACAGTTATTACTATACGGCCAAATGTCAGGAGCGATTAGTGGTTGGATTACCCAATGCAACGTTCAAAGATGGGACAAATTTGGTCAACTGGGTAAGAATCATTAAATCAGACTTCGAAGTTGAATACATAAGAAAAGCAGCCAGGATTGCAGAGAATGCAATGGCAGCCGCTTATAATTCGATAAATGTAGGGGTTAGACAGTGCGACGCTGCGGCTAATGTCTATCATGCCCAAATCAGTGGTACAAAAACTTACGGCGGTGACTATTCTTCAATTATTCCGCTAATGCCCAGCGGAATTAGAACTTCAACACCCCATTTGAGCTGGACGGATGGCCCTTATGTCGATGGAGAAAGTGTGATTTTAGAACTTTCAGGATGCTATAGACGATATCATTGCCCTCTTTCCAGAACGATGATTTTGGGGGATGCTCCTCAAAAGGTTAGAGACCTGGCAGAAGTTGTGGTGGAAGGTTTAACCAATGCGCTCAATGCTATAAAACCTGGAATGACTTGTGAAGAGGTCGAGCGCGTGTGGGCAAAAAGCATTGCCAAGAGTGGCTTCATTAAGGATTCCCGTATCGGCTATTCCATGGGACTTAACTATCCGCCGGATTGGGGCGAGCACACCGCGAGTTTCAGACCGGGAGACAAGACAATTCTGAAGCCAAACATGACTTTTCATATGATTCCGGGTATCTGGCTTAGTGACTGCGGCGTGGATATCAGTGAATCTTTTAGAGTAACAGAAAATGGATGCGAAACCTTTACGAATTACCCGAGAAAACTGTTAGTTAAATAGAAATCACTCTTCAATGACCGGATTGGAAAATGACGTGAAGTGAAGGAGGGGGAAAATGGGGAAGTCACTCTTTAAAGCGATAACAAGATGCGAAGAGTTCATTCTTGCTTATTCAGTCATACTGATGGCCGTAGTTTTAGTTGGAAGTGTTATCAGTCGAAAAGTGTTTAATTACAGTTGGACTTCTGCAGAAGAAATTGGACAGACGTTAACGCTCATTGTAACTTTCTTAGGGATCGGCTATGCCGCAAAAAAAGCAAAACACATCACGATGTCTGCTTTATATGATCAAGTAAGTAATCGATATAAAAAAATACTCACGATGGTCATTACCGGTGGGACGTCTATCGCAATGTTTTATATTTGTTACTATGGGGTTCTCTATACGTTGAATGTGTATGAGTTAGGCAGAGTTTCACCTTCCATGAGAATACCGATGTATTTAATTGTAGCCGTTGTGCCGATCGGGTTTTTCTTAGGCGCAATAGAGTATGGCAGAACCTTCATTAAGAATTTGAAAGAAAAAGAGATTTGGATATCGACTGAGGAAACAATCCGGGATTACCTTGATGAGAAAGCGTGCAAAGTTCCTCTGAAGAATCAGGCTGAATGCGCAGAGATAGATAATAAGGAGGTGAAGTAATGGCTTTATTGCTCATGAGTATTATGGTGCTATTACTGATACTGAACTTCCCTATGCTGGTCAGCATGATTATCGCTCCTTTTGTGGTATTAGTTCAATATTATCCCAATGTGAATCCGTTTCTAGCGACCCAACAACTGGTCGGAGGGGTATCAGCATTTGTTCTGCTGGCCGTGCCTATGTTTATCTTTGCTGCAGATATCATGTGTGCTGGTCAGACTGCCAAAAGACTTCTGGATTTCGTAGAAGTCTTTGTTGGGCATATTCATGGCGGTATGGGTATTACAACTGCTGCCACATGTACTTTGTTTGGTGCCATATCTGGTTCCACACAGGCAACGGTCGTTGCAGTAGGTAAACCTATGAAAAAAAGGCTTGTTGAAAGCGGATACCGTGATTCAGATACCATTGCGCTGATCATCAGCTCGGCCATCATCGCTTTGCTAATTCCTCCAAGTATCTCCATGATTATGTACAGCGTCGTAACAGGCGCATCAGTAGGAGATATGTTTATTGCTGGCTTAATACCTGGACTTTTAATCCTGTCATTCTTTTCTGTGTTTATTTATTTTGACTCTAAGCGAAAGAATATACCTAAATCAGCCACTCTTTCCAAGGCAGAAAGAATGAAAGCCTTTAAGGACGCCATCGCGCCGCTTGGTTTTCCGGTCATAATTTTTGTAGGTATTTATGCAGGCATATTCAGTCCGACGGAGGCGGCAGCGGTATCGGTTCTCTATGCTGTGATCTTGGAACTGTTTATATTTAAGAGCATTAAGCTTAAAGACTTTGAACGGATCGCATTATCGACTGCGGTAGTTACCTCTGCTGTCTTTATTCTGGTCTCGGCAGGACAACTATTCTCCTGGGTTATTTCTTATGCAAGAATACCGCAATTGCTGACATCGAGTTTGCTGGGACCGAATCCTTCGCAGCTCATGATTCTAGTTTGGGTCACAATATTCTTCTTTATCGGATGTAGTTTTGTGGATTCTATTGTGGTCATTATTATTGTGACACCGATCTTCTTCCCGATCGCTGTGGCCGCCGGAATTCATCCAATTCATTTGGGAATCATCGTCACGCTGCAGGCTGCCATCGGATCCATTACACCGCCGTTTGGATGCAATATCTTCACAGCCAGCGCAATCTTTGACAGACCATTTTTGGCAGTCATCAAAGGGCTTGGGCCATACTTGTTAATGCTTGTTGTCATATCCATTATCATTATTGCCTTTCCGTGGCTTTCATTGGTGCTGATTTCATAGGCGACATAAAGTAAAAAAATCAGAAAAGACAGGTATGAATATGAGTAAAATCAAAGAAGAAATTACTATGTTTCAGGATGAATTGATTGAATTGCGTCGGGATTTTCATAGGCATCCGGAATTGGGCTATCAAGAATTCAGAACCTCTAAAATTGTCTATGATTATTTGTTGCAGCTGGGCCTGGAAGTTAAGATGATGACAAAAACCGGGGTTGTAGGGCTATTAAGGGGCAACCATGACGGGAATACCGTCTTACTAAGAGCCGATATGGATGCTCTGTCGCAAGAAGAAAAGACAGGGTTAACCTATCAATCGAAAACTCAAGGAATCATGCATGCTTGTGGGCATGATGGGCATACCGCGATGCTGATGATGGCAGCCAAGATATTAGTCAGACATAAGGAAGAAATCAAGGGCAATGTTAAATTCGTTTTTCAACCCAATGAAGAAGAGGCAGGGGCCCTCAATATGATTCAAGCCGGAGTACTGGAGAATCCCGTGCCGGTTGCTGCCTTTGGGTTACATCTTTGGACACCGATCGAAAGTGGGAGAATTGGTTTAGCAACTGGACCGATCATGGCGTGTACGGAAGAGTTTGAAATCACTATTATAGGAAAAGCCGGACATACTTCTGCACCGCATACTGCGCTTGATCCTATACTAGTTGCTGCTACTGTGATACAAAGCTTGCAATCGATACAA
The DNA here is from genome assembly GCA_003512645.1 of Desulfosporosinus sp. GTDB lineage: Bacteria > Bacillota > Desulfitobacteriia > Desulfitobacteriales > Desulfitobacteriaceae > Desulfosporosinus. Next base: position 36,505 of record DOPS01000019.1, on the reverse strand, counting down.
ACGAGAGAAGTCGATCCACTCCTTCCCATAACCATTATGGTGGGTAATGTACATGGTGGCAGCGGTAGGAATATTATTGCCGACAAAGTCGAAATCGGCGGCACCATCAGATTCTTATTCAAAAATGAAGAGACCGAGAAAATCATTCTCTTGGAGAAGTTTGAACGAGTGATCAAAGGAATATGTGAAGGAATGGGTGTTCAGTATTACTTGAAATTTATTCCAAGCAATCCATCGCTGTACAATGATAAATCGATGGTTAACTATGTGAAGCAAGCAGCTGTGGAGACCTTTGGCAAAGAAGATAATATTGTCGAATACAGATGCATGGCAGGAGAAGATTTTGCTGAGTTTACCCACCGCGTGCCCAGTGCTTTCTACTTTGTGGGGACAGGTAATGTGGAGAAGAATAGCCAATATCCGCATCATCACCCCATGTTTAACATAGATGAAGATACGTTAAAAATCGGAGTAGAAATGCATGTAAGGTCTGTTCTAAATTTCTTGGCTATTTAACGATACTATATTAAATTTGAGGAGGGGTCTGTATGAGAAAACTGACGAGTCTATTTGTAATCCTTACACTGATGATTACCCTGTTAATTGGATGTGCTCCGAAAGCACCGACCGCACCGACAGTTCCGACTACCACATCCGATAAGAAGCAGGAAGTCGTTACCTGGAGAATTGCCCATGAGGAAATTGATGGGAGCGTTCAAGACTTATATAGCAAACGATTTAAAGAATTGATTGAAAAGAAATCTAACGGCGCAGTAAAAGTCGATGTTTATCCTGTCGGACAAATTGGAGATGCCACACAGCAAGCTGAATTGCTCCAAAATGGCGGTCTGGAATTTGGGATAGTATCACCGGGAAATACGGGTACCATCGTCCCAGAGAATCAGTTATTCTCACTTCATTTCCTATTTTCAGATAATATGGACAAAAATGCCGAACTCTTCAAAACAAGTAAAGCCTTGAACGAAACACTGTCAAATTTATATCTAGCGAAGAACATAAAGGTATTGTCCTATTGGACGGAAGGTTCCATGGAGTGGACATCCAACGTCGAAGTTAATACTCCGGCTAAATGGAAAGGCCTAAAAATGAGAACCATGCCTTCACCCATGATTGTAGCTGCCTATCAAGCCTACGGCTCGAATCCTACGCCTATTCCTTATATGGAAGTATACAGCGGGTTGCAGTTGAAAATGATCGAAGGTCAAGAGAATCCATTATTTGCAATTGAAGAAATGAAATTCTATGAAGTACAGAAGTATTTAACCTTAGCTAGCTCAAACCTCTATATGACAACAACTTCGACCAACCCAAAATTCTTTGATTCCCTGTCAAAAGATCAACAACAAATGGTTCTGAGTACCATTGAAGAGCTTCGTCCCGAATCGTTTGCGATCCAAGCGAAATCCAACGGTGCAGCGTTAGATAAGATCAAAGCAAAGAGCGGCATCAAGATTGTTGAATTAACCAAAGAAGAGAGAGAGGCCTTCAGAGTAGCCAGCAAGTCGGCCTATGATAAGTATGCTGAAATGGTTGGACCAAAAGGCAAAGAGATTCTATTACAACTTCAGGCAGAAGCGAAAGCTCTCCAGTAAGTTTACGTACAAACCACCCGCCCCCCACTAATAGAAGTAGGGATCTCGAAAACTAGATGAAAGCGAGTAAATAAAAAGGTATGACTGTTATATAAGTATCTCTTATGGTACTTATATAACAGTGTATCGCTATAAGGGGAAAATTGTATGAATATTTTTCCGGATGCTAAAATTTTAGAGGTCAATTTGTCAACCAGTATAATAACAACAAGGCTCTTATCAGGAGAAATCTACAGGCTTTATCCAGGCGGCTCAGCCCTGGGTGTTTATTTGTTGCTCCAGGAGATGGAACCGGAAAATGATGCACTATCTCCGGCGAATACTCTTATTTTTACCGTATCTCCCTTGACCGGACTACCTATCAGTGGTAGTAGCAGATTAAACATTACCGCAAAGGGCCCATTGACAGGTGCCATTGGCGATAGCCAGTCAGGCGGATTTTTTCCAGCACATTTGAAATTAAACGGTTGGGATGCTGTTGTTTTCCGAGGAAGAGCAGAACGACCGGTCTATTTATATATTAATGGAGACGAAGCAGTACTACGGGACGCACAAAATGTTTGGGGCAAGGTAACAGGCGAAGCAGAGGCAATTATTCGGACTGAAATTGGAGTTAACGATCTAGAAATTGCTCAGATCGGGCCTGGAGGGGAAAACCTTGTAAAATACGCGTGTATTATCAACCAGTGTACGCGAGCCAATGGGAGAACCGGCATGGGTGCTGTCATGGGCTCCAAGAACTTAAAAGCTGTGGTACTGAAAAAAGGAAAGCCGACCAAGGCTTATGACGTTGATAAGTTTAAAGAATTAGCAACCAGTGTTAAAACAAGATTGGTAGAAAATGAAGCGGTGGCCGGATTGGGCAAATATGGCACGGATGGAGATTTAGAAGGCTTTAACAATGAGGGGTTCCTAGCCACTAACAACTGGACTGCCGGGCACTTAGTGGAAGGTGCAAACAATATAACAGGAACAACGATGTATGAAACAATTTTAAAGAATCGAGATACTTGTTTTGCTTGCGCGGTTCGATGCAAACGAGTCGTCGAAATTCCTGGTGTGGTCGATCCTCTCTATGGCGGTCCCGAATATGAGACTTGCGCGGCTTTTGGATCCTACTGCGGTGTAACCGATTTAGAAACAGTCGCTTTATGCAATCAACTTTGTAATATGTATGGTCTTGATACGATATCGTGTGGCGCGACAATTGCTTTTGCGATGGAGTGTTATGAAAAAGGGTTGATTACCAGGGAGGATACCGACGGCTTAGAACTTAACTTTGGGAATCATCGTGCTCTACCAATCTTAGTAGAAAAAATTGCCAAGCGTGAGGGTTTTGGACGTTTGCTGGCTGAAGGCAGTTTACGGGCAGCTCTGCAAATTGGGCAGGATGCCATTGAATTGAGCATTTCAGTGAAAGGTCTAGAACTGCCAGCCCATATGCCGCAATTTAAGCCTGCTGTCGGACTAATTTACGCTGTAAATTCGTTCGGTGCCGATCATCAATCCAGTGAGCATGATGGATTTTTGGTACTGCCACCGGATAGTAGGGAAAGACAGCGCTTAGCTCAAATTGGTATCTGGAAAGGCTATGATAATTCTTATGAGCTGGATGCTGAAAAGGTGAGATTTGCCTTAGCCAGTCAAAAATATTTTTCTATCCTAGACAGCCTATGTTTGTGTCAATTCGTTTGGGGTCCTTCTTGGGAACTTTACGGGCCGACGGATCTGATTGATTTGTGTAAATATGGCCTTGGGTGGGATACGTCACTCTATGAGCTAATGTTGGTAGGGGAACGAAGAATCAACATGATGAGGTACTTCAATGCCAAAGCAGGCTTTACCAAGGAAGATGATCAGCTCCCGAAACGGTTATTTGAAGCGTTTAACGATGGGCCATCAAAAGGAGTACAACTGGACAAAGCGGCTTTTGAAAAGGCGAAAGAACGGTATTATGAGCTTGCAGGCTGGGATACCAAAACAGGGAGTCCAACAGAGGCAACCTTAATCGGACTGTCCTTGGACTGGTTGCTAGAGAAAGACTTGACATGGAGTTAAAAGTAAATCATAAGCTTATATCTGTTCCAGCTGATTATACCTTAGGGTTGCTTTTAAAGAGCATGGATTTTTCAAAGTCAGTCGCTGTTTTTATTAACAGCCAGCAAATACTCATGCGAGATTATGATCATTACAAATTGAATGAAAAGGATTCAGTAACTATTATAAAGCCATTGGCTGGTGGCTAGAAGGCTTAGTTAAAAGAGGAGGGGGTTATAACAATGCTTAGAACAACGGGAGATATCGACGCTCTTCTCGAAAAACACATGAATTATAGAGAGGGCTGTCTGAATCTGATCGCATCAGAAAACTTTGCTAGTGAAAAGGTTCGCAGCTATTTAGGCAACGATTTTGGAAACAGATATGGCTGCTATGTGACGACGAATTTGGACGATAGAGAATATACCGGTAATAAATATATTCAAGAATTTGAAACGGACACTCAGGAACTTATTAAGGAAATATTCCATGCCAAGTATGCTGATTTGAGACCGATTGGTGGACATATGGCTGGGATGTCGGTGGTGTTGGCCCTACTAGAACCTGGTGATTTAGTGATAGAAGTGAGTCTGAAGGATTGGGGACATGGGTTGGTAGGACCTATGTGCCAGATTAAACAGTTTGATGAAACAATTAAAGTGGAGTACATGTTATTTGATGAGGACCGTTGTGTAGATATTGAAAAGTTAAAGCAACAAATCCTTGAAAAAAGACCCAAGCTGATCATTTTTGGTGGTTCTGGAACCTTATTTCCCGAACCTGTCAGGGAGCTTAGGGAAATTGCAGATGTACAAGGGATCTTGATCGCTTATGATGCTTCCCATGTTACCGGATTAATTGCTGCAGGTGTTTTTCCAAACCCACTAGATGAAGGCGCGGACATTATGTTTGGGAGTACGCACAAATCGTTCCCTGGACCCCAAGGCGGCTTTGTTGTATCAAATAATTATGAGCTGATAGAAAAGGTAGGGAATACGCTTTCTCCCTCGTTAGTAACGAGCCATCATTTGAATCGCCTCCCTTCGTTAGCGGTATCGATCATGGAAATGAAAGCATTTGGAAAAGAGTATGCAGAACAAATTGTTCGGAACACGAAAGCCTTTGCCAAGGCGTTGGATGACTTTGGATTCCACGTTTTAGGGAAAGGAAAGGGTTATTCCGAGTCACATCTGTTATTGGTAGATGTGGGTAAATACTTTAATGAAGCCCCAGCTAAGCATCTGGAAAAGGCAAGAATATTATGTTCGGATGACTTCTCAGGGAACAGTGCAGAGATAAGAATAGGTACTCCTGAAGTGACAAGAAGAGGAATGAAAGAAGACGATATGAAAATAATGGCAGGCTTCTTCAAAAGGGTACTTATTGATCATGAAGATCCAGAACAAGTTGCAATAGAAGTAGAGGTTTTTAGTAGAAAACATCTAGGTTGTGAATATTCGTATTAGGCTTTGACAGTTCCCACGGCGATACTCTCCACTGCTCATTCTGACATTGACGATCTTTCGGAAATGTGTAAATTTCACGACTGTACCCATAACAGTGAACCAAATTGTGCGATACAACAAGCCATTTGTGACGGTGTGCTCTCTATCGAAAGGCTAGAAAGCTATAGAAAGCTGAAAAAGGAAACGAAGTACGAGGGGTTAAATTCAAAGCAAATTGAAACAAGGTGGGTAGCTCAAACGTTGGAATTGATATTGGCACACAGACAGTTGGGATTAGTTCTTCTGAAAAGGTAAGGTTGTTGGAACTGGCACCGGAGATCAATACGCCATATCGTGAGATTAGGAAGCTTCAACGAAAAATGGATCGCAGTCGTCGGGCGAATAACCCTAACAAGTTTAAGGTCGATGGAACTTTTAATCAGAGTAATCATGACCCTTGGGTAAGGTCTAAGCACTATCTGAGAGATCAATGCAAACTCCAAAGAATCCAAGGTAAGTTAAGTAATCTTCGCAAGCAATCCCACGAACGATTGGCCAACGAGATTATAAGCCAGGGTACGGAGGTTTTTGTTGAAGAAATGTCCTTCAAGGGACTTCAGAAGCGAGCCAAAGGATCACGTAAAAAACACAAGGGAACTATTGTCCTTGTGTTTTACTTCTTTATGAGATAGTTGTTTCCCAGTCCTTAATCCCAGTATCTTCAATAATTCCTAATGTTACATCCGTGATATCCTTGTAGGTCAAGAGCTTATCTCGAATCCTAAATTTGATGTCATCAGCCACAGCTAGGGATAGGCCTGGTCTCAGTTCTATGTAGCTTTCGACGTGAAAAAAACGTCCTTCTTGGAGGATACGCATTTTGTTAATATCCGTCACATCGGGATCGGATAAGATAATTTGTGAGACCTTGTCTTCAACGTCCTTGGGAGCTGAAACACCGATCAATCCAACCATGTTCTCATATCCTACTTGAAAAGCGACTCCACCCATGAGGAGCCCGATAATGATCGCTGCAAAGCCATCTAAGGCCTTGATCGAAGTAAAGTGAGTGATCAGAATAGCTATCAGGGCTAGAATGGCCCCGAAGGTAGCGACAAGATCTTCATAGAAGACAAGGCGTGTAGCCGGAGAGGCACGTTTGACATTTTTTACGGCTATTGGTACAATGCCTAATCCTTTTCCCGTAGTCCGAGTTTCGCTTAATATTTCACGCATGGCCTTGGATAGGACATAGCCATCAATAGTGATTGAAGCAGCGAGACTAAAAATCGTCAAACCAAGCTTGCCAAAGGGGGCTGGATGTTGAATTAAATGGATTCCTTCTAGAACCGTTTCATAGGCCATGATGGTCACTACGATGACTGCCCCCATGCAGAAGACATTGATAAGCCGCCCAAATCCTGATGGAAACCGTGGAGTCGGTTTTCGTTCAGAGAGAATGCTACCAATAAAGACAAAGAGCTGATTAACAGCGTCGGCACCAGTATGCATAGCCTCAGCAAACATTGCACCGCTACCACTAGAAACTGCGGCAATTCCTTTGATAATCAGCAAGAAGAGATTGCCAAGTGCCGCATATAAAGAGGAAGAATTCCCTTTACTAATGAGATCTCGAATTGTCGTCAATAATCCTCACATCGTTTCAAAGCTTTTTGATTATGATCCCATATTTTCGGAGATTTATGCTCAGGATGTGACAAAGAGTAGTGAACATACATATCCTGAAGCATATGGGTGCTTTGAAAGCGGTGATAAATGTGAGTCTATATGTTGCATTAGGTGATTCGATTACTGCAGGATATGGCGTAGCTAGCCCCTTTTCTTTTCCCAATGTCTATGGAAATTACTTGGGACGACACGATAAAGATTTGCGCATCCTGAATTTAGGAATCAACGGTTTAACAACAAGGGGGCTGTTAAACTTATTAAAATCAAATCGGGGCCTTCGTCATTCTCTTTCCCAAGCCTCTCTAATTACACTGACCATCGGCTCAAATGATTTACTTCGTCTTATGGGTAACTCTCATCAGAGCTTAAATCCAGCTCAGATACCCTTAATTTATGCGAATATGGCCAAAACTTTGGAGCTAGTGGGGCAAGAAATCAGGCTGCTGAGCCCGAATGCAACCGTTAAAGTTGCAACTCTTTATAATCCTTTGACTGAGTGGGGCCCCTATGCGCATTATTATCGACTGGCGCAAGAGATGATTGATAATAGTAATGCTATGATTATCAGATGGGCTAAGGGATTTGGATTCGTAGTCGTTTATGTAGATCGGGAGTTTAAAGGAAAAGAGCGCTTGCTCACCGGTCAGGATCAGGCACATCCGAACGCTGTCGGGTATCAAGTAATTGCTAAAGCGTTTTCTCGATATTAAGGTTTAGGATGAAGAAAAGTATCGAATAAGTAAGCTCATAAATAAGTAATAGCCGCCTTCTCAGCGGCTATTACTTATTTATGTCTGAGCGGGGTTCAGGGTTGTTAAGGCGTTTCATGGAAAGATACCAGTAGAGGCCTGTTAAGCCAAAGACAAGAACACCGATCGCTAAGGCCAGTAATAATCGACCTGGATGATCCGTCAAACGCCAAAAGTCATGTCCCACCCAAGATTCCCATAGAATCATAGGAATTTTACCAATGAAAGTCGCTAACAGAAATCTAGGAAAGGTCATTAGAGATAAGCCGGCAGCATAATTGACAGCTGCAGAGGGTAATATTGGGATGAGTCGTGAGATCAAAATGATGGTGAAACTATTACCTTCAATTAGTTTACCCCACTTGCCGAGCTTTCCCATTTTAGGTTGCGCCCATGGTTGACCAAGTGTACGGGCTAACCAAAAACCCACAGCAGCCCCTAGCAGACTACCGACTAAGGAAAGCAGAAATCCTCCGACCCAACCATAAAGAAGGGTGTTCACCCCAGCTATTAAGACAAAGGGTATCACTGGAAAGAGTGCAAACAGCATAATGATCAACAGGTCGACAAAGATGCCGATCCATCCCCATTGTGAAACAAACGCTTGAAAGGCATCAGGATGTTGGAGCTTAGGATAAAGTAGTATCACAAAGGTGAGTGAGATGACCAAGGTTAGTAGTGAGGCGTATTTTTTACTCAGGGAGATACCCCTCCTTAAAGTTACAAGTAAGATAATTGAAGGTTAAATATAACATAGTTCGTTTAATATGAGTAGCTTTTTCTATGTCAGGAAAGGAATAGTCTGGGTTCGAAAGAAATACAAAACTTTAATTTATACTTTAAATAAATAGGTTTATTTGGAAGGTTTATGATAAAATGTTATATAAAATCATGCGATTAATGAAAGGTTGATAAGCCCATGCTGCTTCCTCCGCACAATTATAGACTTAAGCCGGAAGATATCTTAGAGCTCCTTCAGGAAATAAATTGTGAGGAAGATTTAGAAGATGCTCTGAAAATCTTGACCAAACGTGGGCTTGATTTTTTCAATTGCACAATGGCAGGTATCTGGCTATTGCGGGGTGAGGAATTTCACCCAATGGCCATTAACGCTCGGACTGAACTTCAGGAAAGTTTTTTAGTCCGTAATGTTCTCCCTCCAGACTTTCAACTATTTATCCGAAAAGTAGCACAAGGGAATACCTATGTAGAACGGAAATTAATGATTCACGAGATTGATGATGATGGCGACGAGCGGGACCCATCGAATTCCGAGGAAACGCATTGTTTCAATGCTTGGCGGACAACTCTCAGGGACTTCAAGGTTCGGCGAATCTTTTGCATTCCTCTCCTTCATTTTGGCCAATTATTAGGTGTTTTATTACTTTTCAGTGATCATCCCGCTTCCTTTGACGAGGGAAGCGTCTACTGGTTAGAACAGTTGATGCCGCTACTATCCTCCAGTGTTTATGAACAACAATTGCGTATGGCCGCTGTTGATCGGGAACAAGCCTTATCATTGCTGCTCAGGGGAACTGAAATTTTGGTCAAGGCCGTGTCTGAAGAGCAGTTACTTGCTGAAGCCGGAGAAATGGCCATGGAGATTCTTTATTTAGAGGCAGGGTTCTTTCATATGGAAACCGATGGGGAATGGAAAATACATTCTCCCTTTGGCCGACTTAAACAGTCTGAGGATGTTTGGCAAGAATGGATCCAAAAAGATAAAAGAACCCATTTTCCGCTTGGATACATACCGAATGAGGCACCTACCCTGCGAATACTTGAAGAAGACGAACATAATAAGATTCCATATCCTGTGGAAATAATCCTTATTCAGCCTATTAAAACCTATCGTGGAGTCGTTGGGGAACTTTGGCTATTTGATTCTAGGACACGAGACATTGCACATACCCAAGAGATCCTGTACGCATTTGTACGGATGTTAAGCATGGCATTAGAGGCTATTCGGCAAAGAAAGGAACTTGAGCGTCTGGCGACGACGGACCGCCTAACTGGAATCATGAATCGCCAAGGGTTTGAGCAAAGGATCCTAGGAGAAATGGCGGGAACACTCAGACGTGGTTCAACGTTCCTTTTTCTGCTTCTTGATTTAGACGGATTTAAGAATTTAAATGATACAAAAGGTCACCCCATGGGTGATATGGCCTTAAGCCATGTAGCACATAATCTCCAGAAGTCCGTTCGACAAGAAGATATTGTCGCTCGCACAGGTGGAGATGAGTTTGCGGTCATTTTAACGGATCTTAAGTTAAGCCAAGATGCAATGAATATCATGCAGCGCTTAAAGAGTAACTTGGATTTAGAAAGCTATGGTTTGGGTATAAGCATAGGAGTTGCAGAATTTCCTACAGAATCTACGGACTATGAATCTCTTTATAAGCTTTCAGATCATCGGCTTTATCTTGGCAAGCAAAATGGTAAGGGGCATATTGTGACAGAAAATGCATTTAAAAAAATAACTGATGATAAAAAAGTATCTAAAACTTAAAGAAAAGAGCTTTTCACTCCGAATTTAGCGGTGAAAGGCTCTTTTCTTTGGGATGAACAGGCTAAAGTTAATAGTATAACGTTCGATTTATTTATGACTTGTGTTTAATAAGGCGAAGAGACGTGTATCGTTCAGAAGGCGGAAGATCACGTTTGAACTTTAAGCGAAATTCCTGGATCGAGGCCATCTTATCGGCAACCATGACCAGAAAAGCCTCTCGGGTTTTAGGTAAGCGCGGGGTAAGTGGCCACATATGACTCAAAATAATGTCTTTTTCCTTCTCACTGAGCTGAAAGCATCGTTCCGCGTTCTGGCAGGCAATGCGAGGGTGGCGAAAACCATGCCACCGGGATCGGTCTGGTCTTGGCTCATGCCAGTCGTACAGGAAAAAGTCATGGAGTAGGGCGCCGCGAGTAATAGCATGTGTGTCCAATTTGAGCTTGCTTTCAAGGCGTAGTGACCAGTTATAGGCTATCTGCGCAACACGAAGAGAGTGCTCTAAGGTAGTAAAAGGACGATGATGGGTAAAACGTGCCAATTGTTGATACTCTTCGTGGTTCAGAATGTCCTCGACGTGCTCTGATAAATCCAAAATTGGTTCACCTTCCTAGTCAAGTGAGTGGGGGTCGTTTTCTCTACTTGGGTTGGAGAATTTCTGCCGTTGAAGGCTTAAAAAGTGTTCGAGAGCTTCCTGCTTAGCATATAGCAAAGCCATCTTTTCGCTTAAAGTATGGCGCATTTTCGGATAAGCATGAAGAAATCTTTGATACGGAGAGCAAGCTGAGTGAAATAGCGTGAGTTCCAGACGTTCATATTGCTCCTGAAACATCGAGACAAAGTGTTCAAGACGACGTAGTAAGAGGATGGATCGGATAATATCCCAAATAACATAGGCTGTCAAGATAATAGCTAAGATAGAACGGCCAGTTGGTGTAATGCGCAACATTTGAATTTGAACGGCTGGGTGTATGACGAGATGAAATGCCAGCCCTAAAATCCCCCAAAGAAGGGAGAACTGGAGAGCGATGCGCCCATGAAGATTAAACGGGGTTGTATGATAATCCCAAAGCTGCAGGCGAAAGAAGCGCTCGAAAAACCATCCTGCGACATATTCCAGCAAGGTGCTCAAAAACACAAAACTAAGAAACTGCCATTCCCAAGCGAGTTGAGATAACAGTCCAGAGGACCAGATCACCAAAGTGGTAAAGAAGCCATAGATCGGGAGGAACGGGCCAACTAAAAATCCGGGATTGACAACCCGACCTTGTGTTATTGTACGGTAGATTGTTTCCATTACCCAGCCGGCAAATGCATAAAATGAAAATAAGAGGATAAAGTCTGTCATGGTTCTCCCTCTCTAGCGATACTAAAAAATTAGCAGTGCCTATTATCTCTAGTGTACTCTAAAAATTCCTTATTGTACATTTATGGACTAATATTAAAACTATATTTAAAACTATATTTAAAACTATATTTAAAACGGAAGGGTATTGATAGTTCATTACCCTTCCGCTTTAAAATATATTGAAGCTCACTCTGCCTACTTTATAAAAGGAAAAGCGATAACTAAACAGATAACTTCCGAAAGTTCGATAAAAGCCCCGTAGAGATCACCTGTCAGCCCTCCTAGTAAGGAGGAAATTCTAGAAGCCATTAAAAATATGACTAAGGCGCTAACTCCAAAGGCGATCGGCCCAGCAAAGCCGAGCAGGTAATAGGAAATTCCGCAGACCACCACTCCGCTGAGTAGGAATGGAATCCACTGGGTTGCTTCGTGAAACCCTTTGCCTAGCCCCTGGGAGCGGGCATAGGGAAATCCGATCATCCCAATCTGAAAGACCCAGCGAGAGAGCATCGGCATGACGATGAGGATCGGTAACATCGGAACGGTCAGGTTGGCCAGGAAGGTGAATTTCAAGAGCAACAAGCCCACGAGAGCCATTGAGGCATGGGCTCCAACTCGACTGTCTTTCATGATATCTAAGATTTTTTCCGGGCTACGAGCGGATAATAAACCATCCATACTATCCATGAATCCGTCAAGATGGATTCCTCCGGTGAGCACTAACTCTGCAACCAAGATGAGAGCCCCGAGGACTAAAGGAGGATAATAGGGCAACAAGACTTTCGCCAGCAGCCAGAGGATAAGACCTAAGACTAGTCCTACGAAGGGATAATATTTATAACTGCGCAGGAATTCTTCTGAAGAAACATTCTTAGGGATCGGTAAAGGAATTCGAGTAAAAAAGGTAAAGGCTATGAGGAATCCGCGCATCTCAGATCACTCCTTGTGCAGGGAAGCAAGGAGCTGCCCGCCAGAGTGTTTAAGTTCCAAGGGGTAACCTGCCACGACCAGATAGACATGATCTGCACAGCGGGCAAGTATTTGATTGCTGCGTCCAGCTAAATCACGGTATGCCCGAGCCAAAGGATTCTCAGGGACAATGCCCTGGCCGACTTCGTTGGTGACAAAGAGGACTTGAGGTTTGATCTCTTGGGCAAGTAAGGCAACCTCTTGAACAGTAGCTAGGATTGTTGGTTCGATGTCGGGGAACATCTTATCTCGTTTGGTTGAGTCTAGTACGAAGTTATCTTCTTCATGACCAGAAAGGGTAACTCGTTCAGCTTGTCTAGTTTGTTCGGCTAAGAGAAGATTAGTAAGCCAGAGTGTGACACAATCAAGTAGAATGACTCCGTCATCGTCTTTGAGTTGACAAAGAGTCTCTCGAATGTTCAGCGGTTCCTCAATGAGCTGCCAAGTGGCCGGGCGTTGGTTTTGATGTTTTTTAACGCGGTGGGCCATTTCTTCGTCCCAGATTTGGGCGGTGGCAATGTATGTGACCGGAAGCTTTGCCGAAGCGGCCAGAAGTTCTGCAAAACTACTCTTTCCGCTCCGTGCACCGCCTGTAATCAGTGTAAATTGAGACATAACATTCACCGCTCCTCTGTTATAGTGCTAGATTAAGCTAGACTAGGCTCTGTTTATCTATGCAAGATATCCTTGTGTCTAATTCGCTTCGCTGACTCCAGCATCTCCGAAAGTTGCCATTTCCTTAAGAATATGAAGTGCAGCTTCGACTAAGTGAAAGGTTAGGACCGCTCCCGTTCCTTCTCCCAGTCTCATATTTAGGTTAATTAGTGGATCAAGGCCTAGGCTTGCTAAGGCCTTACGGTGACCAGGTTCGACTGAACCGTGGGAGGGAATCATGAAGGCTGTGCATTTCGGGGCGATTTTCGCGGCAACAAGTGCTCCAGCCGTTGAGATAAACCCGTCAATGACAATCGGAACACGGCTAGCTGCCGCTTGAAGGATTGAACCAGCAATCGCAGCAATTTCTAAGCCGCCAACTTTGCTTAGAACATCTAAAGCGTCGTCTGCATTAGGTTGATTGACGTCAAAGGCCGTTTGAATGGCTTGGCGTTTCTTAATTAAGCCGGCATCATCAATCCCAGTTCCTCGTCCAACAACATCCTCAAGGGGGGAATTGGTAAAGAGGGCAACGATTGCGGAGCTAGGGGTAGTATTGCCAATTCCCAGGTCACCTGTAGCAAAGAGGTTATATCCTGCGCGGATCTTTTCCGCGGCAACTTCAGCACCGACCAGTAGAGCTTGAAGTGCTTCGTGACGGGTCATTGCTGGGCCCTTGGCCATGTTCTGGGTTCCATTAGCAACCCGTTTGTGAATAAGGTTTCCTTCTAAGGGGAAGGCAACACCGACATCTGTACAAAAAACCTCGGCATTAGCTTGGCGAGCCAGTACATTGATGGCTGCGCCACCATTTATGATATTATACACCATTTGAGGGGTAACTTCTTGGGGAAAGGCACTGACTCCTTCAGCTGCGATGCCATGATCTCCAGCCATCAAGAGGACTGCTTTCTTATTGATTTGAGGATTAGAGGTTCGTTGGATACCTCCAAGTTGCTTGGCTATCTGTTCTAATTGACCAAGGCTGCCTTGTGGTTTGGTCAGGATATCCAAGCGTGCTTGGACCTTAGCCATAGAATCCTCGTCAAGTTCTGAGATGTTCGCAGTTAGAGCTTCGAGTTGGGCATAGAGTTGTGCTTCTGACAAATTGTTCATTAAAACTCCTCCTTAATATAGTTGTTGAAAAATAGAAAATCCCGACCACAAATAAATCTGTGGTCGGGACTTTACCGTCATCACCGCCGCTTTCCACGATGTGGAAAGACTTAAACATTTTAGGCAGGTCTCCTGGCTATCGAATCATCGCTTTAATTTGTTACCTTCCCAGCAAAGTGCCAGTGGTCTACAAAGCTCATCGAATACAGTGGTGGGTCCGCGTCGGTTTTGAACCGAACTTCCCTATTCTCCCCAAAGGGCACCTAAAATCGAGCAATTTTTTCTTTTAGCATACCACAACCCTTTTCTAATCTCAAGTCTAGAGTTGGTTACTATTTTAATATTTAGAAGAATATTAATAACCCATTTTTACAAGCGTGTTAGCTTCGTATATAATAATAGATATAGCAGTAGAAGTTGTTGTGTGTTATTAGTTTGTCCATAATTGATTGTAATCGAGGAGGAACACGTGTGTTAGATAGTGATATTCTCGTGGCTGGAGCAGATCCGGGATTTGGAGCGATTAAACTGGATACTGGAGATGCAAAAGTATTATTTCCAGCTGTAATTTGTAAAGGGAATGAGCGGATTTTCTCAACCTTAGGTAATTCCCTGATTAGTAAAGGATCTGACTTAGAAACTCAGATTTCTACCTTGGATGTCATGGTTAAGAATAATTCGACGGGTGTGGAACGGCATTACTTCATGGGAAGTTTGGCGGAAAGCTTGAATCCAAACGAAGCTCATTATTGCTGGGATGAAGACAAATCTTCGGATGAAGAAGCAACAGCGTTACTGGTAGTGGCTTTAGCCCTAGCCCAAAAAACTCCTAAAGCGAATGTTTATCTTGGAACTGGCGTGCCCGTTAAGTATTATGCTAGTTTAAAGGACAAGTATGAAGCTGAATTAAAGGGGTCTTTTTCGGTAACCTTTCATTCAGGTCCCATGAAAGGGTTGACACGGCAACTGAACATCTTGCGTTCTCGAGTGCTTCCCCAAAGTTATGGAGTCTTTATTAAGGAAACGCTTAATGAATATGGGATGCCGACGAGCGCCAAGCTATTTAGCGGGTATGTGGTGGTCATCGATCCAGGTTTTCGCACGACAGATATTGCCACTTTTTATGATGGCGTAATGCTTGATCCACCCAATTCTTTTAGTATTGAAAAGGGCTTAAAGTGGGCGTATATTGGAGTGGCCGATAAACTGAAGGAATTGACCGCAAATCACGAAAACCCAATTGAGACGGATGATAAGGAATTAGATAAAATTTTCCGAGTGAACGGGGGATTGTATCCTTGGAATAACGGCTCGATTAATCTTAATCCGATCATGAAGAACATGCTTGCTCAGTTAGGAACTGATATCTCCCGGGAAGTGAAAAAGGCCTTAAAACCTATGCTTGGTAAACTGCATACCGTCTTAGTTGCTGGAAAGGTCGGAGAAATGGTCTATGAGCATATCCAATTAGAAAATAAGCTTCTGATTGACGATCCACAATTTGGTAATGCCACAGGATTTCGGATTATGGCTACGACACTGGTGAATAATATAACGAAGAAATCGAACCCACCAGTATGATTAATGCTCAGCCTGCCTTTATTCCGCTGTTTTTTGATGAAGCTGAGACGGACCTCTGGTTAGCTATACAGCAGATTGAACCAGAGGAGCGAAGTTCCTTTATTAAAGCGATTTTGAGACAAGTACTATTAGGAAACTGCGTAGAAGAGCTATTAGTGAAGGAAAATCAAAACTCTGCAAGCAATTTACCCGAAGATGAGGAAACTTCTAAGGTGAATGATCAGGAAATTCAGGCGGATTCGCCGGACGATGAGCTTGAAAGAACGGAAACGTTTTCATTAGAGGCTTTATTTGAGGTCAAGGTACCTGACCAAGACACTGAGCAGATCGGTGAATTTGATTTGGAATCCTTAAGAGAGGAGAAACCAATTCGACCGGCAGGTTTTGAGTATATGATGAAGCATATTATCGGCACAGAAGAGGACGAGGCAGTTCTAAAGGTTTTGCAAGGTATGCCAAGTGAAAAGGGCCAGTGAACTCGTTCAACTAAAGTTGAACATCGAGTCTTCGGTAACGAAAGCCTCCAGTGGAGGGTTTCGCCGAAGCCGCACGTCCCAAAAGGAACTCTTAGCGGCGAAGTCGGACTCTACCCCCACCGAAGCGGAGCCGGGGGGATCACTCCCACTTGTAGAAGTGGGAGTCTTACGATTGGATAAACAAAGGGGAAATAGATGAAGGGAAAATAGAAATTTTCCTTTGATATAAGTAACGATAGTGATGTATAATTATGGTCTAGCATAAGTACAAATAATCATAATAATACAATCATGGTAAGGTCTTTAGATATTAAAAGGAGGAGAAAAATCATAGACGGTCTGTTCTGGAGTGTCATAATGATATTAATTGCATTCTTATTAGTGGGGTTAAATGGATTATTTGTGGCTGCTGAATTTTCTTTGGTTAAAGTACGTAAGACTCGTTTGGCAGAACTTGCGGAGAATGGTTCGTCAAGGGCACAAACTGCCTTGGACGTCACCTCGCAACTTGATGCATACCTTTCTGCCTGTCAGCTTGGGATCACGCTCTCTTCCTTAGGTTTAGGTTGGATTGGTGAACCAGCGATTGCTGCCCTGATTGAACCTTTGTTTGCTGGGGTTGCTGGTTGGAGCACCATCTACACTCATACTATTTCTATAACGATAGCCTTTTCTATCATCTCATTATTACACATTGTTTTAGGTGAGCTTGTTCCTAAATCAATAGCAATACAAAAGGCAGAAGCGGCTGCCCTGGCAACTGCTGGTTTTCTGAAAGCCTTTTACTGGATCTGTTATCCGATTATTAAGTCGCTCAATAACTTAGCTAACCTAGTGTTACGTATTTGGGGAATTCAACCTGCCAATGAGGCCGACTTATCCCATAGTGAAGAAGAACTACGAATGCTAGTCGAGGCCAGTCAAAAGCATGGCTATTTGGATAAGATGGAAGGTAAATTATTAGACAATGTGTTCGAATTTTCGGATCGTATTGCTAGTGAAGTGATGATCCCCCGTCAAGATATGGTCTGTATTTTTATCCAGGATACGTTTGAAGAGATTCTCGATATTGTTAAAAAGTATGGTCATACACGATATCTGCTGTGTGATGACGACAAAGATCATGTCCTCGGTCTAGTGCATATGCGGGACATTTTTCGGCTTAGGGAACAGGAAGGCGAGAAGGATATCACTCAGATTAGGAGGGATATCATCGTCGTTCCGGAAGGAATGCCAATTTCTCATCTCGTCCAGAAGATGCGCAGCCAACGAACGCATATGGCGATCGTGGTGGATGAATTCGGTGGGTCTGCTGGGTTAGTGACGATTGAAGATATGCTGGAAGAACTTGTCGGAGAAATTTACGATGAATTTGAATTTGAGCAGCCTCCTATTCAGAAGGTGGCTGAATATGAATATTTCCTTAATGGACGAGTCTTAATGGAAGAAGTTTCGGAACTTCTGGACATTGAGCTCGAAGAGGAAACGGTCTCGACAATTGGTGGATATGTCTTTTCTAGGTTAGGTCGCAGGCCTGTCAAAGGGGATGTCATTTATTTTGATGGGTTCCATTTTGAAGTGATGGAAGTGATTGGATTTAGAATTACCAAGGTTATGGTCAAGAAAAAGCTCCTCGAAACTAAAGCCAGCGAAGTTAAGGATATACATGCAGCAGTTTAACATGTGGATACATTTATACACCCTATTGACTAGTCAATAGGGTGTATAAATGTATCCCAATATTAGTACACTAAATTAAATAGGGACTACCATGTTTTGTTTCCAAAAAACAAGGAGGAGAAAAATCATCGACGGTCTACTTTGGAGTGTCATAATGATCTTGTTTGCATTCTTGTTGGTTGGATT
The DNA here is from genome assembly GCA_003512645.1 of Desulfosporosinus sp. Classification (GTDB taxonomy): domain Bacteria; phylum Bacillota; class Desulfitobacteriia; order Desulfitobacteriales; family Desulfitobacteriaceae; genus Desulfosporosinus. The sequence goes on along the minus strand of DOPS01000019.1, from coordinate 18,456 downwards.
AAATGGACTTTTTGTGGCAGCTGAATTTTCCTTGATTAAAGTACGTAAGACACGTTTGGCAGAGCTTGCGGAGAATGGTTCACCCAGAGCACAAACTGCCCTAGATGTTACCTCACAGCTTGATGCATACCTTTCGGCCTGTCAGCTTGGAATCACGCTTTCTTCCTTGGGCTTAGGTTGGGTGGGTGAACCAGCAATTGCGACCCTTATTGAACCGCTGTTTACTGGGATTGCCGGTTGGAGTACCATCTACACCCATACTATCTCTTTAGTAATAGCCTTTTCAATCATTACATTGCTACACATTGTATTAGGTGAACTCGTACCTAAATCCTTAGCAATTCAAAGGTCAGAGAGTACCGCCCTGGCTACGGCTGGGCTTTTAAAGGGTTTTTACTGGATCTGTTATCCAATTATTCGAGCACTTAATGGCTTAGCTAACCTTGTCTTGCGTATGTTGAGAATTGAACCGGCCAATGAGGCGGATTTATCCCATAGTGAAGAAGAACTAAGAATGCTAGTCGATGCCAGTCAAAAGCATGGATATTTAGATAAATTAGAAGGTAAACTTTTAGATAATGTCTTTGAATTCTCGGATCGTAACGCTAGTGAAGTGATGGTACCTCGGCAAGATATGGTCTGCATTTTCATTCAGGACACCTTTGAGGAGGTTCTCGAGGTTGTCAAAAAATATGGCCATACGCGTTATTTACTGTGTGATGATGATAAAGACCATGTCCTCGGCTTAGTTCATATGAGAGACATCCTTCGGTTACAGGAACAGTCCGGTGCGAAGGATATTATTCAGATTAAGCGGGATATCCTTGCTGTTCCTGAGGGTATGCCTATTTCTCATCTTGTCCAAAGAATGCGAAGTTTGCGAACCCACATAGCAGTTGTGGTGGATGAATTCGGCGGTTCGGCGGGACTGGTCACGATCGAAGATATGTTGGAAGAATTAGTCGGTGAAATCTATGATGAATTCGAGTCGGAACAACCACCCATTCAAAAAATATCTGAAAATGAATATCTACTAAATGGGCGTGTCTTGATGGAAGAAGTCTCAGAAATGCTCGACATTCAACTAGAAGAGGAAACCGTCACAACCATTGGAGGATATATTTTTTCAAGGCTAGGTCGAAAACCCGTCAAAGGGGATAGCGTTTTTTTTGAAGGAATTCAGTTTGAAGTTATTGAGGTAATGGGATTTAGAATTACCCAGGTAAAGATCGTGAGTAAGCCCCTCGAAACAAAACTCAGTGAAGAATGATCTTAAATGTGCTAAAGAATCCTAACTTTGTTTTCCACTAACCAATAATTCACTTGAATAAGGTAAGCAAAGAGCTGTGGAATGTCCATCAGCTGCCCAAACCAGGGACGGCCAGAAGGCATGGTATCTGAGAGTTTCATGAGATCTCGTAAGGCTGGCACATTTATAAAGGGAAGAACCGGGGAAGTCTTATCTGCAAGGATGTCTCTTAGCCAGGTACGAACAGTAGAAAGATAGCTGGGATGATGAGTTTTTGGGTAGGGGCTTTTGCGGCGCCAAAGCACATCGTCGGGTAAGATTCCGGTGAGGGCTTGGCGCAGAAGCCCTTTTTCTCTGCCCTCAATTGCCTTCATCTCCCAAGGGATGTTCCAGGCGTATTCGACTAAGCGATGATCACAGTAAGGAACTCGTACTTCAAGTCCGGTTGCCATGGTCATGCGGTCCTTGCGATCTAGGAGAGTTGGCATGAAACGGGTTAACGTCAAATAGGTAATCTCACGGATTCGCGCTTCGCGTTGCAGATTTCCAGTCAAGGTTCGACTGTCTTGGTGAATTACAGAGGAAGAACTCGGAAGCAGGGGGATTTCGCTCAGAGCCTCTTCATAGCGTTTCAGTAAATAGTCGCGGGGGTGAAGAAGTTCATGGAGTTCAGGGGAAAGGATCTGTAAACGGTTTTCAACATGAAGTGTCCAGGGAAAGGTTTGAGCGTCGAGGGCATCTTGACGATGGAACCAAGGGTAACCTCCAAAAACTTCATCAGCACATTCTCCTGATAAACCGACTGTAACTTTTTTCTTGATCTCCCGGGAAAAGAGTAACAACGAAGAATCAACGTCAGCCATACCAGGTAGATCCCTTGCTATAGTAGAGGCTTTAAGCGCTTGAACAAGCTCAGGGATCTTGAATGCACAGTTGGTGTGCTTAGTTCCGAAGGTTTGGGACACTCGTTCAATCCATGGTCCGTCCGCGCTGGGTTGGAATTCATTTGCCTGAAAATACTTATCATTCTCAGCATAATCGACTGAAAAAGTCGGCAGGGAACCATGGCCGTTGAGGTTCTGGAATTCCGCAGCGATCGCTGTAATAGCACTGGAATCCAGCCCCCCGGAGAGTAGAGTGCCGATCGGTACATCAGAAACCAACTGACGTTGGACGGTATCGACAAAAAGCTCACGGATCTTGGCGATGGTCGTCGGTAAATCATCTTCATGTACATGATTAGGTAAGGCCCAATACCTTCGAATCCTCAGGCCGTTGGCAGAATAGATTAAAAAATGCCCTGGTCTAAGTTCGGAAATTCCTTCGTAGACACCCACTCCGGGAGTCCTCGCTGGACCTAGAAGAAAAATTTCGGACAGTCCCTCTGTCCCAAGATTCGGGGAAATGGCAGGGTGTTTCAATAATGCCTTAAGTTCAGAAGCAAAAACCAGGCCTTTTAACAGTTCACTGTAAAAGAGAGGTTTAACTCCCAGACGATCACGCGCCACAAATAACTGTTGTTCCTGGCTATCCCAGATTCCAAAAGCGAAAATTCCATTAAAACGTTCGACACAGGAGGGTCCCCATTCTAGGTAGGAGAGCAGAACGGCCTCTGTATCAGAATGCCCTTCGAATATATACCCTCGGCTCAAAAGTTCTTGACGAAGTTCGGGTGTATTATAGAGTTCGCCGTTGTAGATTAGGGTAAAGGTATGTTCACCACGTCGACGGATCATCGGTTGAAGACCACCCTTGGGATCGACAACTACCAATCGGCGGTGTCCGAACGCGGCCCGAGGAGTAAGCCAGTAACCTTCAGCATCGGGTCCCCGAGGGATTAAGGTTTGTGTCATACCTATTAAAACATCTTTTTGGAGAGTTAAATCACGTTCCCAATCCATTTGACCTACGATTCCACACATCTTAAATCCTCCTTCATACGAGATAGATAACCATTATCAATTAACATAATTTATTCTATTCTCATAGGTAGGCAATGGTTCCTGTGTTTTATGAAAAATGTCTCGATGGTCCCAGGTGTCCGGGAGATAGTAGTCCGGCGCAATAATCTGTATTTGGTGGCGTCATCTGTAACCCTTTCTCCTCACGACGCACTTCCGCCATTGTTCTAAATCTTTTCAGGTTCTAAGTATGAAACATTCAGTTTCATTTTTTAAATAATTAATTTCAAAATATAGTTATATATCATGGCTCCTTTCAATTGAACTTCTTTTTAACATTGCATTATGGTCGTTCGGCACTTATATATTACAACTCAGGCTATTTAAGTTAACCTTGGCTAGAAAATTGCTTTATTAACAAAAACAGATATCTTATATCTACTATTATTTTTTTAAAACAAAAAGGAGGAATAAAAGTGGCTACACAAAAATGTAAGGATTGCCGTTTTTTCAGACAAGTTGTTACTGCTATTTGGTGTTCACAAGCAAAACGTAAAAGTATAACCCCTCAGGATTCTTACGAATGCTTTACTGAGAAACAAAAAGATGGTTATGAAAATTACCAAGCTCAGAACAATCAGCAATAATCCCAGATGATTGGTCATACAATAGACATCCCAAATCTATTAGAAAACTCCTGCTAAGAGATTAGTTAGGGGTTTTTTACAATTAGTATCGTTTTTCTTTTTCCTTTTTTATTTTTGGAACGACAAGTTCCAAAAATTAAATTTATTATTTTCCCATTAGAAATGTCTAGAGATCTAATTCAATAGATTCAAACCATTTAACAGTAAATTTCGATTGTTTGTCACTTAGATATGGCAATTGAGCCTATTTAAGATTAACTTGGTATGAAGATTGCACTAGTCTATGTACATTGTCAATCTTAATAAAGAAAGGCGGGGATGAGTTGAAATTATATGAATACATGGGCAAAGAACTCTTTGCTAGCTTTGGACTTCCGATTCCTCAAGGAAGGGTGGTAACTAACCCAAGTGAAGCGGTAAAAGCATTTGAGGAGATAGGTGGTTCTGTAGTAATAAAGGCACAGGTACTTTCCGGTAAAAGAGGTAAGGCGGGTGGAATAAAGTTCGTTAATCAGCGCGATGAAGTGCAGAAAGCTGCACAGGAACTATTGGGGATGAAAATTCAGGAGCTTAACGTTGAACAGCTGTTGGTAGAAGAAAAATTGACGATCGACAAAGAATTTTACTTAGCAATTACTATCGACACCAAGGAAGGTATGCCAGTCTTGATTGCTTCCGCGGCTGGTGGGATGGATATAGAAGATGTTCCTGAAGAAGAAATTATCAAAAAACATCTAGATATTAACCTTGGAATCCAGCCCTATCATATTAGGGAGTGTACCTATCGAATGGGTTTAATAGGAGAGGCTGCTAAGGAATTTGCTAGAGTTTTATCTACACTATATAGGGTTTTTAGGGAAAAAGATGCAGAACTAGTGGAAATCAATCCTTTGATCCTGTGTGGTAATCGTATTATTGCCGGTGATGCTAAAGTGACAATTGATGATTCGGCTCTCTTTAGACAAAAAGATATACCCAGTGTAGAGGAAAGAACTGACCTAGAGAAACTTGCCCATTCTGCAGGGCTTTCTTATGTAGAACTAGATGGAGATATAGCCATTATGGCCAACGGAGCTGGGATAACGATGGGTACGATAGATTCTATTCAATATCATGGGGGACGGGCTGCTAATTTTCTCGATGCTGGGGGTGGAACTGGTCGGGAAGGTACAGAAAAGGCTCTAGAAATCCTCTTAAATAGCAAACCAAAAGCAATCTTTATAAACATTTTTGGTGGAATTACCCGATGTGATGATGTAGCTGCGGCATTTGCTCAAGTGAAAAAGGATAAAGGTATTCCAGTACCGGTTGTCATCCGCTTAGTTGGCACGAATCAGGAAGAAGGGTTGAAGATCCTCAGAGAATGTGGAATAGAAGCCTATCAGACGATGAACGAGGCAGCCATAAAGGTTGTAGAGCTAGCAAATAGGGCCTGAAAGGGGGTGGGAAAATGGCAGTGATTTTAGATGAGAATTCCCGGGTCGTAATACAGGGAATTACTGGTCAGCAAGGGATCTTTCATACTAAACGTATGCTAGCGTATGGTACAAACATTGTTGCTGGTGTTACCCCTGGCAAAGGCGGGCAGGAAATTGAAGGAGTTCCGATCTATAATACGGTCGCAGAGACCATTAAAGGTTGCGGTGCTAATGTATCGTGCCTCTTTGTTCCGGCTCGTTTGGCTAAAGATGCAGCATTTGAAGCCATTGACGCTGGGATCAAAGTGGTTGTAGTTATCACAGAACATATTCCAGTACAAGATGAGATTGAAATTATTGGTTTTGCTCGTAGGCGTGGTGCAATAATAATTGGTCCTAATACTTTTGGCATTATTTCTCCTGGTAAAAGTAAGGTGGGTATTCCGCCCGATCAATTCTTTTTCCCAGGTCCCATCGGGATTGTGGCCAGAAGTGGCACGTTAACCTATGAAATAGTGGGAAGCCTGACAGCTGCAGGTTATGGACAATCAACGGTTGTAGGTTTAGGTGGTGATAGGGTAGTAGGATTATCTTTCACAGATTTGCTTCGTAGGTTTGAAGAAGATTCACAGACCGAGGCAGTCGTCTTAATTGGGGAAATTGGTGGCAACGCCGAAGAAGAGGCAGCGGTCTACATTAAGCAAATGATGAGTAAGCCGGTAATCGCCTATATTGCGGGCAAGAATGCACCTCCAGGGAAGAGGATGGGGCATGCTGGTGCAATCATTGAGAGGGGTAAGGGCACCTTTCAGAGTAAATTTGAGGCACTTACAGCGTCAGGAGCTTTAATCGCTGAGCTTACCTTTCAAGTACCAGAACTTCTTAAGAAATTATCTAGTTATTAAAACCGCATTTCTTTATGGAGAACAAACCCATAGGTTTGTTTATATATCAAAACAGAGAAATAGGAGGAAATTTCATGCCAAAGAAAGACATTACCAGTTTGAGAAGTACTTTGGAGTGGCTTAAAAATGAAGAAGGAGAAATTTTAGTTACTGATGTAGAAGTTGATCCCTTTCTAGAAATGACAGGAATCCAAAAGTCCTTTGATGGAGGACCAACCCTCTTATTTGAAAATGTAAAAGGCTATGACAATGCTCGTTTATCCTGTAACTTATTTGCAACTGGTTCAAGACTTGCTAAGATTTTTGATGTCAAAGACTACAGTCAATTGAAATTTAAAATTGCCAATGGAATAAATAATCCTATCGCCCCAAGAATCGTGGAACAGGACCAAGCACCTTGCCAAGAAGTTTGCGTGACCGAAAATATTGACGTGTGGCCAATCATCCCAATGATCCAACATACCCCAAGTGACCCAGGTCGGACTCTGGGTGGTGGCAATACCTTGGTTACCGGCAAGTATTTCTGGGGTGGAACTCATATCAGTTATAACAGGATGAATTTCCGCGACAATAAGGACTTTTCCAGCTTCCAGATCTCCCCAGGATCACATACAGATATGGTGGCCACTGAATGGTATCATAAAGGACCTATTCCCATGACGATTAACATGGGTGTTCCTCCAGCTTGCACCTTGATGGCAGGTAGTGGTTTTATGTATGCAATCTTGCCAAGAGGTTGCGATGAAATTGGTGTAGCAGGAGCAGTACAGGGATCAGCGATTGATCTGGTTAAATGTAAAACCATTGATGCCTACTCTATCGCCCAAGCAGAGATTGTTATCGAAGGCTTTCTGGATACAACTCAAAAGGTCTGGGAAAGTCCTCTGGCTGAAAAGGATCAAAAACAGGGCATCTACCCCTTCCATCCAGAGTGGTCAGGCTATATGGGTAAGGCTTATCGTACGTATAAATTCCAGGTTACGGCGGTTACCCATCGTAAGGATCGACCGATTTATTATCCGCTGGCCGTTCATAGCTATGATGACCACTATATTGATTGCTCAGTTCGTGAAGCAACCTTCTTCGAATTGGCAGAGCGGATTGTACCTGGACTAGTCGTTGATACCCATATCCCTTACGGTATGACTGACTGGGGTGGCTGCATCTTCCAAGTTAAAAAGCGCCGGAAACGGGATGAAGGCTGGCAAAAGAATATCCTAGCTGCTGCTTGTGCGCTTTCTCAAGGATTGCGTCTGGCTATCGCAGTAGATGAAGACGTGGATATTTACAACATGGAAGATATTATGTGGGCCCTATCTACTCGGGTAGATGCAGATAAAGACATTCAAACGATCGCTGCCGGGGGTATGGGACAGACATTCCAACCAGCAGAGAGAAGTGCAGCGGCACCAGGCGCCGAATGGGTACGCTCTGAATCCAAGTATTCAGGAGCAATTGCCATTGATGCTACAGTACCGTTTGAGTTCAAATGGGCTTATGAGCGAGCTGGATATCCAGTTGACAGGGTTAAACTGGATAAGTGGTTCAAAGCAGATGATATCAAAAAAGCCTTAGAAAACGTTGACGAATATTCTAAGTTAATGGCTAGAAAGGGAATTTAATCCCTGCTAAATCTTTGGTGCAATAGGAAGCAGGGTTACTCTGCTTCCTATATCAAAAAAATCTTAATATTATAAACACGGTTGGGGGTGATGATATGTCTTCATCAGTGAAAAGAGGCTTACTAGAAGGATATCGTGTTTTGGATCTGACTAATGAGTTGGGATGGTTAGCAGGGAAGATCATGGGGGACTTAGGGGCCGATGTTATCAAAGTGGAAAAGCCCGGTGGTGATCTCGGTCGTAACATGGGGCCTTTCTATCATGATATCCTTGATCCAGATAAGAGCCTTACTTGGTGGGCCTATAACAATAATAAGCGGGGTATAACCCTTGATATTACTAAGGAGACCGGACGCACACTTTTTCGCCGGTTAGCCGCCAAAGCTGATTTCATTTTAGAATCCTTTGCTCCAGGATACTTAGCAGAAAATGGACTAGGGTATGCCGAGTTAAGTCAACTTAATCCCGCTTTGATTTTGGTTTCAGTAACACCGTTTGGACAAAATGGTCCCTATAGTGACTATAAAGCTTCGGATCTAGAAATTATGGCAACGAGTGGGCTGATGACGTTATTTGGCAGTCCAGATCGTCCACCGGTTCGTGTAGCTGTTCCCCAATCCTATATGTGGGCAGGAATGACTGGAGCAATGAGTGCTCTAATAGCCAACTATAGCAGGGGGATAACGGGCAAGGGACAAAGAATCGACGTTTCAGCTCAAGCTAGTATGCTCATGGCAGTAACCCCCGCCCAGGCTCATTGGGACTTAGTGCAAAATGATTTAAGTCGAGATGGGGAATTTATTACAGGACGTAGTGTTACTGGGGCCAAAATGAGGGCTATTTATAAGTGCCAAGATGGGTATATTAATTTCATTTTATACGGTGGGTCTGCTGGTAAAGCGACCAATAATGCTTTAGTAGCCTGGATGCAGGAAGTAGACATGGCTCCCCAGTTCCTCATTGAAAAGAATTGGGATAAATTCAATATAGCTGTCGTAACACAAGAAGAAATTAACGAAATTGAAATACCAATCGCCGCGTTTCTTATAACCAAAACAAAAGATGACTTTTTCAAAAATGCAATTAAGCGTAGAATGTTAGGCTATCCAGTAGCTTCAGCTCAGGACATCGTGACTGATCCACAACTCATGGATCGCGGTTTCTGGCAAGTTGTTGAGCATCCGGAATTAGGTGTGACGATTAGCTATCCGGGGGCGTTTGGACAATTCTCTGAGGCTAGTTGTGGTATTAATAGACGTGCACCAATGATCGGTGAGCATAATCATGAAATTTTGGAAACAGAACTCGGTTTAAGTAGTATCGATGTAATTAGGCTTAAAGAGAGTGGGGTTATTTAAGGGGGTGATCATAGTATGAGTAGACAGGCTTTAGAAGGTCTCAAGGTAGTGGAATTCGCTGCTTATGCTGCTGGCCCAGTGACTGGAAAGCATTTAGCGGATTTTGGAGCAACGGTAGTGCATATAGAGTCAGGTGGTAGACCGGATGGATTTCGAGTGCAATATCCTCCGTTTGCAGAAAACAAACCTGGTGTGAACAGATCTGGATGCTTTGGGGTTTGTAATAACAACAAATATGGGATAACGATTAACCTTAAGGCTGAAGGTGGGATCGACCTCGCCAAAGAAGTGGTGGCTTGGGCTGATGTGGTGATTGAAAATTTCACACCCGGGACGATGGAAAGACTGGGTTTAGGTTACGAGGAATTGTGCAAAGTTAACGAAAAGCTAATTATGTTCAGTTCCTGCAATCAGGGTCAAGGTGGGCGACATGCCACTCATCCCGGGTTTGGGTCCCAATTAACATCACTAACCGGTTTTACCAATTTAACTGGATTTCCTGATGGTCCTCTATCACTTTTATTTGGTCCGTATATTGATTTTATTGGCGTCGGATATGGGGTTATTTCTATTATGGCAGCTTTAGATTATCGTCGTAGGACAGGTTTTGGGCAATATATTGATTTAGCTCAGTATGAAAACGGCCTTCAGTTTTTGGCGCCAATCATTTTGGAAAATAATATTAATGGACGGGTCTGGGAACGTATGGGAAATCGCCATGAATACGCAGCCCCACATGGTGTCTTTCCCTGTAAGGGTCAAGACAGGTGGTGCGCTCTAAGTGTCTTTACGGATGCGGAGTGGCAGAAGCTAAGGGAAGTTATGGATGAACCTGCTTGGGCAGCCGAAAGCAAGTTCTCTACAATGCTAGACCGTAAAAACAATGAGGATGAATTAGAGTCTAAAATTGAAGCTTGGACGGTAGGGTTTACGCCAGAGGAACTTATGGAGAAACTGCAGGCTGTCGGGGTGAGGGCCGGCGTTGTAAACCGGATCAGGGATGCCTATTCTGATCCTCAATATGCGCATCGTCAGATTTGGCAAGGAATTGAACATTCTGAAATGGGTCTTTTCCATTACCAGGCGCCGCCCTTTGAACTGTCAGAAACCCCTGCGGTGCTGGATAGGCCAAGTCCGTGCTTGGGAGAACACAATGAACAGTTTTTCTGCGATATTCTCGGGATGTCTAAGGAACGATATCAGGAGGCTATCACGAACGGTATAATCGCTTAATTATTGGATATTAAGCAAACTGTTTAACAAGAGCATTTTTTTAATGCTCTTGTTATTATCCCCACTAACAGAATAGGAGGGTGTCAATGTTAGCTTTGTTTCAATTACAGGGGATTATTGATCGAGCTCTCGAAGAGGATATTGGGACGGGTGATCTCAGTGCGGCGATTATACCAGACACTTTAGAAGGGCATGCTGTACTTTACTCTAAAGCGACTGGGGTTGTAGCTGGAATCCACATTGCAGAACAAGTATTTCAACGTGTAGACTCCCGGATAAAAGCTAAGGCCCTTATGTCTGATGGAGAAAGACTTGTACCTGGGGCTATCGTAATGCAACTCAGTGGGCCATTAGTCAGTATTCTTCAGGCGGAGAGGACAGCATTAAACTTTATACAGCATTTATCAGGAATAGCAACGGCCACAAGGGATGCCCTGGACCAAATTAACGGTTTGCCAGTTAAGATAACCGATACTAGGAAAACACTGGCTGGTTTACGGATCTTACAGAAATACGCTGTGCGCATTGGTGGCGGCTATAATCATCGCTTCGGATTATATGATGCGGTTTTGTTAAAGGATAATCACTTAACGGCTATGGGCGGGTTAACGACTACCGTAGAGAAAGCTAGGGAAAGAATTGGTCACATGGTTAAGATTCAAGTAGAGTGTGAAAGTATAGCTCAAGTTCGGGAAGCGCTTAATTGTGGCGTAGATCTCATCATGCTCGATAACATGAGTACAGAACAGATGCGGCAGGCGGTTTCCTTGATTAATCATCGGGCGCTTGTTGAAGCCTCAGGTGGAATAAAGATAGGACGCTTGCGTGAGGTAGCTGAAACTGGTGTTGACATTATCTCAATCGGGGCATTAACACATTCCGTAAAGGCTTTAGATTTTAGTTTGGATGTAGGAGAAATTAAGCTTGCCACCCGACAACGCTTGAAAAGCAGAGAAAGCTAAGGCACATGAGGAATAAATTATTGATATTATATTGAAAGGAGTATTTTAACAAAAATATTCATAATATTCAGGCATGAGGGAGGTTCTGTCTATGAACGAGATTTTCCTAGGGTTGATGGAGTTTTTGGCTTGGCCTAGCCCGTTATTTATGTTCTTGGGGGCCATGCTGGGGTTGCTTTTTGGTTTTTTACCAGGTTTAGGTGGCGCACAAGCATTGGCTCTCTTAACTCCGATCACGTTTGGTATGCCAAGTAATGTGGCGATAGCCATGCTGATCGGGGCCATGGGTGCTGTACCCTTTGGCGGTTCAATTAGTGCGATTTTGATTAATACACCAGGAACACCGCAAAATGCAGCAACTACGTTCGATGGTTTTCCGTTGACTAAACAAGGCAAAGCTGGTTATGCCCTAGGGGCTAGTGCCAGCGCCTCAGTCTTGGGCGCCATATTTGGCGTGCTCATCTTGTCTGTATTAATTCCTCTCGGTAAGCCGGTTGTTCTAGCCTTTTCCTATCCGGAATACTTTATGATGGCCCTTATGGGCATTTCTGTAATCGCAGTTGTTTCCCTTGGCTCGATTTGGAAGGGCTTAGCAGCGGGAGTTCTTGGCTTGTTATTCACTACGATCGGGTATGATCCAGTGACAGGTTCTCTCCGTTACGTCTTTGGGTCAGATTATCTTTATGATGGTATTAAAATTGTACCTGCTCTGATTGGTTTGTTTGCTATATCTGAGTCCCTGGAAATGATGGTTAAAGGTAAAGACTTGACGAGCGGCGCTAAAATGACAGCTAATATGAATTCCGGGGTCTGGGAAGGAATCATGTCAGTATTTAAGCATCTTTGGTTATTTATCCGCTGTTCGGCTATCGGAACGATAATCGGCGTGATTCCTGGTGTGGGCGGGTCAGTCGCCAATTTCCTAGCGTATGGACATGCTGTATCAACGACCCGTGATAATCCCCATTTTGGTCAGGGTGATATCAGGGGTGTTATTGCACCTCAGTCTTCTGACACTGCAAAGGATGGGGGAGCCATGGTTCCTACGATCCTCTTTGGAATCCCGGGCAGCGTTGAAACCGCTGTTTTGCTAGGAGCGCTAATCTTACATGGTATACAACCGGGCCCCAAATTACTGATAGATAATCCTACTGTAGTCTACGTGATTATTTTTTCCTTAGTAGTCAGTAACATCATAGCTGGTGTGTTCGGTCTGTTAGGTGCAAAATACCTAGCTAGACTGACTTTGCTTCCAGTTAAATTGATTGCGTCCATGATCTTTGCTTTAGCAATAGTAGGAGCTTATGCCACGCATGGAGTTTGGGAGGACGTGGTATTGGCCTTCGTCTTTGGGATCATCGGCTATTTTTTAAACAGATACGGTTTTACGCGGGTACCGCTGGTTATCGCTTTGGTTTTAGGTACAATGTTTCAGCAAACCTATCATCAAACAATGTCAGCTATGGGATGGCAAGGCTTCTTTATGCGACCGATCTCCTTGGTAGTCTTCCTTACAACTGTATTAATGCTGATTATGCCTTTTATAAAGGCTCAGCTTAGTAAGAAAAAAGGAGGTATTAAGTATTAACTATGAAGCTTAAAGGTAAAGGTATATTTGAGCTTGCTTTAGTAGCCTTCTGTGTGTTGTTTTTTATCATTTCTTTTGATTATAATCCTCGGGCAAGATTTGCCCCAGCAGTATTTAGTGCTGTCTTGTTTTTACTGGCCAGTGTTCTGTTCTTAGGGGATAATGTTCCCTTTTTTCAAAAACGTTTTAAGTTTATGAATGAAAAAGGATTTTTCACAGATGTACAAAAAAAAGAGGACGATCTTTCCTTAAAAGAAAATAATAGCACAGTGGTTAATGAAAATGTAAAATTAATACGCATTCTATTATGGTTAGCTGGTTTTATAGTTGCATTGCGTTTTATCACTTATTTGATTACTGTACCGGTCTGGCTCTTGTTCTTTACCAAAATTGAAGGGGATCGTAAATGGCGTGAATCAACCTACATGGCCTTGGGGATGGGGATATTTGACTTTGTGCTGTTTGACTTATTTTTACATGTGACATTTTAAAAGAAGTTTAACAAACTTAGAGTTGGAAGCTATAGTCCTTACGCTGCAAGGGATTGGAAATTTATGTGCTAAACTCGGGTTAAAAAGTACAATTAATAGAGCAAGATACGCAATTGTCTGAAAATTTAGTCAAGTATATAATATGGGAAAAAGCTTTTAACGCTTAAACTAAACTTGCTTATTTTATCAAAGGAGGGAATGTTTTTTTGGATAATGAAAAAATAAAAATGAACATGGACAGGATGATTTAGATTGGGATCGATGGCAATTTGAAGATGTTCCTGGCTTTAAGAAAGGAAGTGTTTAATAAGCATGTATGTATTCAGACGATCTAAAGTGTTAGCCCTGCTAATAGTAGCACTTTTAATTCTAAGTGTAGCTGGTTGCAGTCAAAAGACTACGAAAAATGGTAATTCTTCTAATAAAACAGATAATGCTCAAAATGCTCAAAAGGAAGCAGCCAATTTTTACAAGGATAAGGTGGTTAATTTTATTGTTCCTTATACTCCTGGTGGAGGTTATGACGAATATGTCAGGATGATTACTCCGGCTATGGGGAAATATTTAGGGGCAACAGTTGTCGTTAAAAATGTTCCGGGAGCAGGAAGTCTGGTAGGCACCAATCAATTATATGCGTCTAAGGCTGATGGCCTAACTGTTGGGATTATCAATGGTATGGGAATGGTAATCAACCAACAAATCGGTGCTGAGGGTATCAAGTATGACCTTGCTAAAATGAGTTGGTTGGGTCGGGTGGCCAAAGAGCCTAGGCTTTTTATTGCTGGTAGCAAATCACCTTATAAAAATTTGGATGAAGTATTGAAATCTGACAAACCATTTAAGCTCTCAATGACAGGGGTAGGGAGCGGTGAATATATTACTTGCAAATTGATTACTGGTATTCTCAATTTCAAGATGGATATGATAACAGGATATGAAACCTCTGCTGAAGCCGATTTAGCTATGCTTCGAGGTGAGGTGGATGGAACCCTCGGTTCCTTAAGCAGTAAAATTAAGCTTGTAAAACAAAATGACGCATTTTCCCTCCTGCAAATAGGGCAGGATAGGGATCCCTCGTTACCGGATATTCCCGCCTTGGGTGAATTAAAGGTACCAGCGGAAAAGGAAAAACTGGTTAAGACTTTAATAGCCATGTTAGAGACGGGTCGTATGGTAGCTGCTCCATCGGATGTCCCTCCTGAACGTCTTGCTTTCCTTAGAGAAGCCTTTGTTAAAGCCTTAGAAGATCCGGAAGTGGTAGCCAGTGCGAAAAAAGGGTATCGGCCAATTAGTTATCTTGATGGTCCTCAGACTGAAAAGATGGTTAAAGAAGCCGTTCAGCTTCCGGAAGACATCCTGAACCAGATCAAAGAAGCCGTAAAATAGTAACGAAGCACTTTTCCAATTGAACCGCCACTTATTGTTCACATATGAGGTGGATCATAGTGGTGGTTTAGTTTATAGAACCAATTTCCTCCCTTATTAGATAAAGTAATTATGCAAGGAGGGATTGCTTTGCTTGAAGCCGCACTACAGGGATTAACAAGTGTTTTTCAGATAACTACTTTAATTTATATGTTAATAGGAGTATGTTTTGGAGTATTTATTGGGTTTATCCCCGGTTTAGGCGGAAATTTTGTACTTTCCATTCTGATTCCCTTTGTTATTAAGATGGCGCCGGAGCAGGCATTAGCTTTTTTGCTTGGTGCTCATGCTGTAGTCGCTACTGGTGGCTCCATTTCAGCCATACTGTTTAATACACCAGGCTCAGGGCCTAATGCAGCTACAATTTTTGATGGCTTTCCTCTCACCCAGCAAGGTAAAGCAGGGCAGGCTATAGGTTTAGCGCTCACTTCTTCAGCCTTGGGAGGAATTTTTGGAGCTTTGGTATTAGTGGCCACCCTACCCGTATTGAGGCAGGTAGTTTTGGCCTTTGGACCACCCGAGTTTTTTATGTTGGCAATGCTTGGCATAGCATTTATTGCGGTCCTGGGAGGAAGCTCTCTTGGTAAGGCCCTTCTAGTGGGAGGAATGGGACTGTTACTATCTTTTGTTGGGTTGGATCCTTCTACAGGGATTGTCCGTTTTGGTTTGGGCACCCTCTATCTCTGGGATGGAGTACATTTAGTGCCTGTAGTTATTGGGCTGTTTGCAATTGCAGAAATGTTTGAACTTGGTGTTAAAAAAGGAGCACTGGTTCAAGGGGAGGTTAAACAAGTAAAAGGTGATGTGTTGGAAGGAGTTAAACTGGCCTTTAAGAATTGGTTTTTAGTATTACGCTGTTCGGTGATAGGAAGTTTGGTTGGCATTATTCCGGGTCTAGGCGGAGATGTAGCCTGTTTCATGGCTTACGGACACGCAGCTCAAACTTCCAAGCATAAAGAGCTTTTCGGTAAAGGTGCTATTGAAGGGGTAATTGCTCCTGAGAGTGCTAATAATGCCAAGGAAGGAGGGTCTTTGGTACCAACCTTGGGATTTGGAATTCCCGGCAGTTCTGCTATGGCTATTTTGTTAGGAGTTTTCATGATTATTGGGATTCAACCAGGCCCTCAAATGCTAACCCAAGAGCTTGATATAGTCTTCCTTATGGTATGGACAATTGTTATCGCCAATATTATTGGGGCAGTTATTGGATTATTTGCGGCAAACACTCTTGCTAAACTCACTTTTTTACGTGGTTCTATATTAGTGCCCATTATTTTTGTTCTGGCCATTCTCGGAGCTTATACCACTAATTCTACCTTCGGAGACGTTATTTTAGTTGCGGTATTTGGTCTTCTGGGTTATGGTATGAAGGTTTTTGGGTATCCTCGGGCGGTTTTAATTATTGGCCTGGTTTTAGGATCAATTGCTGAGAAAAACCTGCATTTATCACTAAAACTCTATCACGAGTCATTCATCTTAAGACCTATAACTCTGTTGTTATTATTAGCTATTATTCTTACAATAGGAACACCTATCATTAAGAACTTCCTGAAGAAGAGGGGGGAGAGCGATGTTAGTGCGCATTAAGGGATCAGTAGTTTTTGCCTTCGTGCTCTTTCTATTTTTCATTGTGTTTATAGGGATAGCTTTAACCTATAACCAACAGGCTCGGATGGTACCATTGGTGATAGGTATTCCTTCTCTGCTTCTTTCAGCAGGGGTGTTATGGAATACCTGGAGTAATCCTAAACCAAGTCAATCAGAGAAGGAATCCAAAATTAAAAAGGTGTCTAGCAATCAGGAATTATTGATTACTTTTGCTTGGTTTTTTGCCCTCTTAATATTGGTGTATTTGTTTGGATTTTTGTTCGTTATTCCAATTTTCCTACTTGCATATCTTCGCTTGGCCGGGAAGGAAAGCTGGGTCCTTTCGATTGCTATCTCTCTCTCGGCTTGGCTGGTAATTATGATCCTGTTTGTTATGATCCTAAAAGTGGATCTATATAAAGGGATTATTATGAATCTGCTTTGAAAACGGGGTTCTTTACGTTGCTTCCCCAGTCAGCCTCGTGTTCTTGTGCGTAAACGCCTACAATCCCATTTATATAGTAAGATTACCAATTGTTGTTAAGGAACATAAAAAGTAAAATAATTTAATATTCAAATTTTTATAAAAGAGAGATGTTTAAAGTATATGCTTGTTTTGAGCAATGAAGAGATCACAAAAATTTTAGAAATGAAGGATTGTATAGAAATTCTAGAGGAATCGTATTTAGATTTAGCTCAGGGAAGGGCGCTATATTCACCTGGAGTCGATAATCTTGCTCCTAGTGGACGGGGGGACGCATATTACGCCTTTAAACATACTGGGGGTACTTGGCCAAACAGGGGTATCCAGGCGCTTAGGATCAAATCAGATATCATAAATCACGAATTAGTTGCTGGAATTCCGCGGCGTGTTAAACTTCCGTTAGCTGGAGGGCGTTGGGTAGGGCTGGTTTTGCTTTTCAGTACGGAGTCTGGTGAACTATTGGCAATGTTCCCTGACGGAGTGGCTCAAAGGATGAGGGTGGGTGGGAGTAGCGGACTTGGAGTCAAATATATGGCCCGTCCCGATGCTCGCAAAGTTGCTTTGATCGGATCCGGTTGGCAGGCTGGTTCACAATTAATGGCTGTTTTAGCAGTACGAGCTGTGGAACAAGTGAAAGTATTCAGTTTACGGAGGGAAAGTCGGGAACAGTTCGCCCGGGAGGCTACTCAAAAGTATGGCATTCCAATTCAGGCGGTTGATACGCCAGAGGAGTGCGTTAAGGATGCCGATATAATTTTGGCGGCAACATCGTCTATGCTGTCAGTTATTAAACCAGAGTGGCTAAAAAAGGGCGTTCATTTAAGTTGCATTAAACCTCAAGAAATTGACAGTCAAGTTTTGGCGAGGTGCGACAGGGTTGTAGTACACATCATAAATAAGGATCAGCATAATGATAATATTATGTTAGGTACTCCCGGCATAATCAAAGAACACGTGAAAGGCTGGTGGATTTTAGAAAAGGAAAAATTGGAGCAGTCTAATAACCTAATGGACCTTGTTTCAAAGAGAGCCTTGGGACGGGTAGGAGAAGACGAGATCACTTTCTTTTATAACAATGACGGTGTTGGTTTACAGTTTGCCGCAGTGGGTTCCCTTATTCTAGAGAGGGCAAGGCTGTCAGGAATGGGTACCGATTTGCCGCGCGAATGGTTTACAGAGTCAGTTCATCCATAGATAGAATACTAGATAAATAAATGCGTAGCTCTTAGATCTCCCGTAGCAAAACTTGCGGGGGTATTTTTTCTGTATTAGACTCCTAAGCTACTTGATTGAAACTTGCAATTAGTCCGGCTGTTATATAGAAAAGAGATATGGACACTACTGCTCATATATTATACGAAAAAAGTGTACCATGTTTACTTGATTTGGAAAGTATAAATGGTAATGTTTCAAAGGTGCCAGGACAATTAGCAAATTTAGCCTTAGAGACAAATGATCAATCAAAGGCTGACCTAGTAAAAGAGTTAAATAGCACACTCTAGGAAATAGAAGACAAAGAACATACTTATGGAAACCGAATTGATAGTATAGTAGAAAAGAATCGTACGTATTCAGTAAACCATTCA
>DOPS01000264.1:1690-6758 GCA_003512645.1 Desulfosporosinus sp. | reverse complement strand
AGCTGCACCGGTGTTTTTTATAGAAAGGGTTTAATTCCCACTTAGTGGTAATACTAAACTAGTAGACTGCTAGGAAGGGGAATATGAGCATGAATGGACTCAGTGGAATTGTTATGGTTGTTCAGTTGGTTTTTGCTGTTATTATTGGGCTATATTTTTGGGGGATGCTAAAGTCTCAACAAGGAAATAAAGTCTCCGTTGAACGAGAGTCACGTAAAGAACTTGAAAAATTACAAACAATGCGCAAGATTGCGTTAACCACTCCCTTGTCCGAACGAACTCGTCCAGTTCACTTCGATGAGATCATCGGGCAAAAAGAGGGGATCAAAGCACTGCGAGCTGCTTTATGTGGTCCCAACCCACAACATGTCTTGATTTATGGAAGTCCTGGCGTGGGGAAAACCGCTGCAGCAAGGTTGATCTTAGAGGAAGCCAAGAAAAATCCCTTTTCACCCTTTAAATCAAATGCTCACTTCACAGAAATCGATGGAGCGACGGCACGTTTTGATGAGCGTGGAATCGCCGATCCTCTAATCGGTTCAGTACATGATCCAATTTACCAAGGGGCAGGAGCCATGGGACTAGCGGGGATTCCACAGCCTAAACAAGGGGCAGTCACCAAAGCTCACGGCGGGATACTATTTATTGATGAGATTGGGGAGCTTCATCCCATTCAGATTAACAAACTGTTAAAGGTCTTAGAAGATCGCAAAGTGACGCTGGAAAGTGCCTACTATAGCTCCGAGGACTCCAATATTCCTCAACATATCCATGATATTTTTCAAAACGGCCTACCCGCAGATTTTCGCCTTGTGGGAGCAACGACTCGTAGCCCAGAACAAATTCCCCCTGCGATTCGATCCAGATGTATGGAGGTTTATTTCCGGGGTTTGCTTCCGGATGAAATCTCTGAAATCGCCAGGGTTGCTGCAGCTAAAATGGAAATGCCAATTACCCAAGCAGCGGTTGATGTTATCAAACAATTTGCCGCCAATGGCCGTGAGGCTGTCAATATGGTCCAGCTTGCGGCAGGGGTCGCTTTAACCGATCGGTTGCCACAGGTGGACGTTGAAATCGTGGAATGGGTGGTGACCACGGGTCAATATGCACCTCGCCCCGATAAAAAAGTGCCCACCGAAGCCAGCATTGGAGTGGTCAACGGTCTTGCTGTACACGGACCCAATATGGGTAGGCTCTTAGAACTAGAAGTGACGGCTCTTCCTGTAGCAGCGGGTACAGGACAACTTTTGGTAACAGGAATTGTCGAGGAAGAAGAACAAGGGGACGAAGGAAAGAAATATCGACGCAAGAGCATGGCTCGAAGCTCAGTAGAAAATGTCCTGACTGTTTTAAGGCGGCAAATGAGCATCGAACCCCGAAATTTTGATATTCACGTCAATTTTCCAGGCGGCGGACCAGTTGATGGCCCCTCGGCCGGGATAGCCATTGCTACAGCCACAATTTCGGCCATTCGTCAGCAAAAGGTGGACAATTATCTAGCCATGACGGGAGAACTTTCCATCCGTGGGCGAGTCAAACCCATTGGTGGTGTTTCAGCAAAGATCGAAGCAGCAAAGCAAGCTGGATGCAAGAGGGTGCTCATTCCTCTAGAGAATTGGCAAGAACGCTTTGCCGAGTTACAGGGTGAGATCGAAATCATTTCAGTGGAAGATCTCACTCAAGTTTTAGAAATTGCCTTGGTACCAGGCATAAAACTTGAAAAACATGAGTTGCGGCCTCCTCTTGAAGAAGTCTTGAGCAGATTGGATTTTGCCGTTAATAAAGTGGTAACGAAGGCAGTTGCCAATTTGCCTGAACAGGGCAAAACATGTTAGAATAGATAATGATAAGTTTGGCACACTAGCTCTAGTGTGTCTTTTTCTGTACTAGTGTTCATTCTGGGCTGCATTTTGAGTAACTTCGTTACTGGTATATTTTTTACAGGGGGGATATCTATGATTAAAGAACGCGAATTACCCTTGCTCCCTTTACGTGGGATTCTTGTTTTTCCGTATATGGTTATTCACCTCGATGTAGGTAGGGAACGTTCTATGGTGGCCATTGAGAAGGCCATGCTCGAAGATCGAATTATACTCTTAGTATCTCAGAAAGAAACGGAGATTGATTCGCCGAATCCGGATGATTTGTATGATATGGGTACCGTCGCCGAAATCAAGCAACTCTTAAAGCTTCCTGGAGGCACCATGCGTGTCTTAGTGGAAGGAATATCACGAGGTCGTGTCCTCGAATTTTTAGAGGAGGACCTGTTTTACAAGGTAAGAGTCGAGGAAATGGTCGAGGAAAAGAAATCCCTAAACCCTGAAATTGAAACATTAATTCGAAGCATGACGCATCAGTTTGAGGAATACGCCAAACTCGGTAAACGCGTACCCTTAGAAACCTTAGGAACGGTATTGGCTGTGGAAGAACCGGGGCAATTAGCTGATATTGTCGCGTCTCACCTCAATCTTAAAGTTCCAGATAAGCAAACAATTCTGGAAGCAATGTCGGTTGAATTACGCTTAGAACGTTTAACGGAACTGATCATGCGCGAGATTGAGATCCTAGAATTAGAACGACGCATTGGTCAGCGTGTGCGAAAGCAAATGGATAAAGCCCAAAAAGAATATTATTTGCGTGAACAGATGAAAGCCATCCAAAAGGAACTGGGAGATAAGGACGAGCGTCAAGTGGAGGCGGATGAATACCGCGAAAAGTTTGCCAAGGCTAAGTGTCCCAAAGAGGTTGAACAAAAAGCACTCAAAGAAATTGAACGCTTAGAAAAAATGCCTCCGTCCTCTGCTGAGGGCACCGTGGTACGTACTTATCTCGATTGGATTCTCGCGCTTCCTTGGGTTAAGACATCTCGCGATAAGATTGATTTAGTCAAAGCTGAAGAAATCTTAAATGAGGATCACTACGGACTCGAGAAAATCAAGGAGCGGATTCTAGAGTTCTTGGCGATTCGGAAATTAACGCCTAAAATGAAAAGTCCTATTCTCTGCTTAGTAGGTCCTCCGGGAGTCGGAAAAACATCGTTAGCCAAATCAATTTCCAGAGCCTTAAATCGAAAATTCGTACGTATGTCTTTAGGTGGTTTGCGGGATGAGGCTGAAATTAGAGGACACCGACGCACTTATATTGGAGCATTACCCGGACGAATTATTCAGGGGGTTCGGACAGCTGGAACTCGTAATTCAGTTTTCCTCCTTGATGAGATTGATAAAATGACCTCGGATTTTCGTGGTGACCCGGCCTCAGCTCTCTTGGAGGTTCTAGATCCAGAGCAAAACAGTACCTTCACAGATCATTACTTAGAACTCCCCTTTGACTTATCTCAAACCCTTTTCGTCCTGACGGCTAATACCCTGCACACCATTCCACGTCCACTCTTAGACCGCATGGAGGTCATCACCCTCAGCGGCTATACAGAAGATGAAAAGGTCAATATCGCCAAGCGCTACCTCGTGCCAAAGCAGATGGAAGCGCATGGACTGAACAGCGACATTTTATCCATGGAGGAGGATGTCCTGCTTAAATTAGTCCAAGGGTATACACGAGAATCTGGAGTACGGGGTCTCGAACGTCAGGTCGCAAATTTCTGTCGGAAAATTGCTATTCGCTGGGTGAAAAAAGAATGGGAACCACATACCGCGACCGTGGAAGATCTGGAATCTGCCTTAGGTGCACCACGTTATCATTTCCAAGTAGCGGCAAAGGCTCCTGAAATAGGAGCGGTAACAGGACTGGCCTTCACGGAAGTCGGAGGGGTTGTGTTAACGATTGAAGTTACCCCCTTGCCTGGAAAAGGAAGACTAACCTTAACTGGAAAATTAGGGGATGTCATGAAGGAATCTGCCCAAGCGGCCTGGACCTTTGTCCGAGCTTATGCTCGTCAACTTGGCATAGAAGAAGACTTTTATGATCGAACAGACCTTCATATTCACGTTCCGGAAGGTGCTACACCTAAAGACGGACCCTCTGCTGGTATTACAATGGCCACTGCAATGGCGTCAGCCTTGGCGAAACGGGCTGTTAGAGCGGATCTCGCTATGACTGGGGAAATAACCTTACGTGGAAATGTTTTACCCATCGGAGGCGTCAAAGAAAAGGTCCTGGCAGCCCATCGAGCAGGTATTAAAGTCGTGCTTCTCCCAGAAGAAAACCGCAAGGACCTTGAAGAAATTCCCGAAAACATTCGTAAGTTACTAGAATTTCACTTTGTCAGCCGTATTGAGGAAGTCCTAACCCTCGCTCTCTTGCCGCTGGCTCATTCGGACCAAGCGCCTGGAGATGTTCCCCTAAATTCGATATACTCTCCAAGCGGAATTCCGAGCACAGAACGAAGCCCAGAAGAATGGCCACCTACCTGCTAAAGTGGAGGGTTCGCGACACACGTTCTCGGGAGGATCGCGTCACACTTGCTCAGCCATGCGCTCGTCGTGCCAAACTAGGGCTTTAATCCGTTATGCATGTAGCTGGGCGAAACACATGTGTTTCGGCCAAAGCGACCGCAGCGCGCTATGCCATCACGGCGCTCTAATCTCGAACATCCTGTTCGAGTCATGGCGCACCCTGCACTAGGCACGTCCTGTGCCGTCGTCCCTGTCGCATGGCCGGCGGAACACATCCTTGTGTTCCGCCCTGCTATGAAAGCGGATTATAGCTGAGTTTGGCTACGACTCACGCAGAGGCATCACGCCGCGTGATCGCGACCCTCTGGGGTTGGGAGGACGGAAGGGGCACGAGAGTTAGTTCTTAGTTCCATTTAACCGCAGAACGAAGCCTAGAAGAACGACCACCTACCGGCTAAGGCGAGGGTCGTGTCGGGGAACGAGGGACGATTCTTAACTCCATCTTTGGTGACATAAAAAGCGCACCCAACATCGACATCGTTCTAAACCCCCGTCGACCCAAGTCCAGAGGAAGTTTCTTGGCTTAGAGAGCACGATTAGTGGAATTGCGTCAATGAGCGCAGTCGATCAGGCGTGAAGAACCGCAACTGTTCACATGCGCCGGCACAGGACGTGCCAAGTGTCGAATGCGCCAAGACTCGAACAGGACGTTC
>DOPS01000264.1:0-1676 GCA_003512645.1 Desulfosporosinus sp. | reverse complement strand
CAAAAGGAACACTTCGCGGCGAAGGATAGAGTATCGCCGAAGCCGCGATCCCCAAAAGAAATACTTATTGGCGTAGGATGTGCGAACGTGCCAAGACACTTCCTTCCCCTAAATATACGAAAAGGAAGAGGATACCTTGATAGTCATTAAAAATGCCGAATATGTTGCCTCTGCTGTGAAATATGAGCAGTATCCAGTAGGCGGGTTGCCAGAGATCGCGATGGCTGGGCGGTCAAATGTGGGCAAGTCTTCGTTGATCAATAGTTTTCTGGGGCGGCGTAACCTTGCGCGTACTGGGAATACACCTGGCAAGACCCAAACCCTGAATTTTTATCGGGTCAATGACGCTTGGTTCCTTGTAGATTTACCGGGCTATGGTTATGCAAAGGTCGCTAAGACAGTTAATGCCCAATGGGGTCCAATGATGGAGGCCTATCTGAAAAAGCGAGAACCGTTACGCGCAGTTATTCATATCGTAGATATTCGCCATGCTCCAAGTGTAGAAGATATTGAAATGCAACAGTGGTTACGAACAATGCAGGTTCCAACCATGGTCGTAGCAACAAAAGTTGATAAAATCGCTCGCGGACAATGGCAGAAACACTTAAAAGTCATCGCTAAAGCCTTAGATATTCAAGATGTTTCGCTGATTCTTCCCTTTTCGGCTCAGACTGGAGTCGGTAAGGAAGAATTGAATGAAGCGTTGGAAGAGATACTGGGACTTG
The DNA here is from genome assembly GCA_003512645.1 of Desulfosporosinus sp. Lineage (GTDB taxonomy): Bacteria > Bacillota > Desulfitobacteriia > Desulfitobacteriales > Desulfitobacteriaceae > Desulfosporosinus. Next base: position 951 of record DOPS01000264.1, on the reverse strand, counting down.
TGTGAGGGACTTGTGTGACACAGCCCTCGGTCTTACGACGCAGAGCAAACTAACCGTTCAAGCGCCTACTATGGGGAGCGGGATACCCACCAAACTCGCCGTCCTGCAAGAAGGCCTAATTCGTGCGAAGACAGTGTCTTCGGGCTCGGTTGGCGGCAGTGCACNNCACTGCGTCCCTGGCTTGGGTCGTGGAACGAAGAACGAGTGATGGGGAGACGGCACATTTCATATGCACCGTCTGGATCGGGTCAATGATAAAACCGGAGTTCCATTAGTATGGACTCCGGTTTTATCCTGTTATATTCTAAAATCATTATTAGTATTGACTTTTTAAGTGGTTAGAGGCTTTTTAGTATGTCATGATGTCCTACGGCACGCAAAACAATAGTATCACTTGTCCGTTCAAAGATGATTCGAATATCCATACTTGCATAAGCTTCAATAAAGTCGGTGTCTTCGATCTTATGTGTTTGCAAAGATGGATGCCTTGGGTTATCGGCAAGGAAGTGGAGTGCCTTTAAAACCTGTTTTTGCTCCTTTTGCGATAGCAAGAGAAAGTCTGCATCAAATGGGTTGGTTCTTATTATTATTGGCATGGGCAAGCTCCTCCAGATCTTTAATAGCCTCCTCCATGTTGCTAAATGTTTTATATTCGCCCTTTTCCAGGGCTTCTTGGCTTAGGTTCATTTTTTCTTGCCACACTTTAGTCCAAAAGTATTTTTGATTCTTATCTACCCAGTCAACTGGTCTCAAGAAAATTCCACCGTCTTTCTCCTCAATTATGACATGGTCTCCCTCATGTAAATTAAGATCCTTAGCAATTTGAGCTAGGCTGACGATCATCCTTTTTTGAATTTGTTGAACGATAGCCATGCGATTTCCACCACCTTTCACAGTTCAGTTGTATATACAGTTTAGCACTATTTATTAAGCATTTCAACATTTCGTGAC